>CALMWD010000312.1 GCA_937873105.1 uncultured Rhodanobacteraceae bacterium | reverse complement strand
TGGTCACCCTCAGCTCGAACAAGCCGTCTATCGCCTGGGTGAAACCGCGTTGCAGGGTGAAGTTGCGCAATTGGACATCGCCGCTCACGCTGGCGCCGTTGCCGATGTACAACAACTTGTGCGTCAACTGGCCGTCGATGACCGTGGCGGCCGGATCTAGCCGAGACTGCGAGGTGCATCCCGCGTTCCAGCCGCCACTCAAACTGAAGTTGCGGCCGTTTTCCAGGATGTGCTTGAACATGTTGTCGCCGGCGACATCCGGTGATCGCGTATAGACGCCCGGCATCATGCGCACGTCGTCGGCCTGGCCGTTCGTGCCAGCTTCGTTGAGGGCATTGTTGAGCTGGGTAGCATTGCTGACGCAGTACATCGCGGCCTGGGCCGGGGTGAAGGCCGCGGTGGCCAGCAGGGCGCTGGCGAGGAACCGTTGGACACGCATGAGGACATCTCTCCATGATCAGTTGCATGGAGGAACGCAAACGGCCGCAAAAGCGGACATGGGCCGCGCCGGGGTCGGTCAGTGGAGGCGCTCGTCCGATCCGCGTTCGCGGCTCGGGAAGACGATGACGATGCCGCGGCGGGGATCGGTGCGCGGGTCGTGCGGCCGGGTGGGGCCGTCCCAGATCGGCGTGATCTGCTCGGGACTCGGGAGTTCGGTTTCCGCGCGCAGGCGTTCGGCCTCGCGTTCGAGCTCTTCCTCGATCTCCCAGGAATACTTGCGCCGCGGCGGCGCCGGATCGCGCTTGCGCAGCAACACCGCCGCGAGCACGCCGCCGACGGCGCCGCTCAGGTGGTATTCCCAGGACACGCCGGGTTCGCGCGGCAGGACCGTCAGCAACATGCCGCCGAAGAACATGAAGGCCATGAACGCGGCGGCGATCGAAGTGCGGTCGCGGCGGATCAGGCCGGAGACGAAGACGAAGAACATCAGGCCATGGGTGACGCCGCTGGCGCCGATGTGGAAGGAACTGCGTCCGATCAGCCAGGTGCCGAGGCCGGCGACCAGCCAGATCAGCGGCAAGGCGATGCGCGAACCCTGCGGATAGCGGTACAGCGTCAGTGCGCCGAGGATGAACAGGCCGAAGCTGTTGCCGAGCAGGTGTTCGAGCGAGCCGTGCAGCAGCGGGGCGGTGAGCACGCCGACGAGGAACTCGGGGCTGCGCGGATGGATCGAGAACGCGCGCAGGTCGAGGCTGAACTGGTGTTCCGCCCACCACAGCGCCGCGAGGCCGACGATGAACAAGGCGACGCCGATCAGTACGCGATGCAGGCGTTGCGCGTCGGCGCGCAACTGGGCCGCGGTCGGCGGCGGCGGCGGAGTGAGATCGATCATGGACCGGTTGTGGGGTCGCGAACGCGCGACGCAAGGCCGGCGGAGATGCCCCAAAAGACAAGGGGCCGCCGCATCGCTGCGGCAGCCCCTCGCATGCGTCGTTCGACGCCGGTTTAGCGACGGCCCGGGAAGGCCAGACCGACCATCAGCAGGATCAGCAGGATGGCGCCGGCCAGGCTCAGCGACGGGATCGGCGTGTTCGGGATGAATGCGCCGACGGTCACGTTGAAGGCACACGTGGCCGTGTTGTTCGACGCGTCGGTGGCCGTGCACGTGGTCGTGGTCGTGCCCACCGAATACGGCGTGCCGCTGGCCGGATTGCAAGCGGCCGCGACGCCCGGGCAGTTGTCGGACACCGACGGCGGCGGATAGGTGACGTCCACCGTGGGCAGGCCCGGAATCTGGTCGACCGCGATGTCGGCCGGGCAGGTCACGACCGGCACCTCGGTGTCGTTCACGGTGACGTCGAAGCTGCAGCTCAGGCCGCCGACCGCGGTGCTGCAGGTCACGGTGCTGGTGCCGACCGGGAAATTCGAACCGCTGGCGATGTCGCAGGTGACGGCGCCGCAGGCGGCGTCGGCGGTGGGCGCCGGGTAGTTCAGGATGGCGCCGCACATGCCCGCGTCATTGGATGCGGTGACATTGGCCGGGCAAGTCAGGTTGGCGCAGCCGACGCCGGTGGTGATGTCGAGGGACCAGCTGTCCAGCGAACCGCCGTCACCGGCGAGATCGTCGCTGATGGTGATCGTCCAGGTGCCGTTCGGATCCTCGCCCATGAAGGCCGACAAGGCCTCCTCGACGACCAGCGGCGTCGCCGTCGTCAGGTTGACGTAGGCATGGTCGGTCGTCACGCCATCGTTGGTGGTGTAGGGCACCTGGCCGGCCGCGTTGACGTCGTCGTCCCAGTTCGTGCCGTTGTACGTGTTGTCGTTGCCGGCGCCGTTGTCCGTGGTCAGGGTGACGACGGTTCCGGCGGGCGACTGCAGGGTGATGTCGAGATCGGCAGAGAAGGTGTGGGTCAGCGCCGTGGTCAGATCGAGCGCCGTCAGGCTGGTGCCCGCGCCCGAGACGGCGATGGTGCTGGTCACCACGCCCGGGCCGGTCGGAACCGCGACCGGGGTGTTGTTGCTGAAAGTCGCCGTCGTGTTGATCGGGGCCACCGGCAGCGTGAACAGGTCCAGCGTCCAGGCATTCAATGAGCCGCCGTCGCCGGCCAGGTCGTCGCTGATGGTGATGGTCCAGGTGCCGTTCGGGTCTTCGCCGCGGAATGCGCCCAGGGCCTCCTCGGGCACCAGCGGCGAAGCCAAGGTCAGGTTCACGTAGGCATGGTCGGTCGCCATGCCGTTGTTGGTCGTGTACGGCACCTGCCCGGCCGGGTTGGCCTGATCGTCCCAGACCGTGCCGTTGAACACATCGTCGTTGCCGGCACCGTTGTCGGTCGTCAGGGTGACGATCGTGCCGGCGGGCGACTGGATCGTGATGTCGAGATCCGCCGCGAAGGTGGGCTGCAGGCTCGTGGTGACGTCGACGTCCCACAGGTACGGGCCGGCGCCGGCGACATTGATCGTGGAAGTGACCACGGCCGGGCCGGTCGGCACGGCGACGGGCGTGTTGTTGGTCACGGTCGTCGTGGTGACGGTCATGCCGGTCGGCGGCGACGGCGCCGCACGCACCGCTTTCGGCACGACCATCGCCTGCGCGCTGGCGCCTTCGTACATCAGGGTCGGATCGTCGCCGCCCATGGACGCCTTCAGCGCGTCGAACTGCGACTGCAGCTCCGCGTAACGCGACTGTGCCGACGCGTTGCCGCGCAGCGTCTGTTGCTCGGCGGCGATGCCGCGCATCTGCGCGTAGGTCGCAAGTTTGTCGATTTCGGCCGCCGCAGCCCCCGCGGACAGACCCAGGCCAAGGACGACGGCTGCAGTGAACCGCGCACAGATCAACTTCATGTCACTTCCCCAAGCGATGATGAGTGGTCTCGTACTGCCATCGAAACCGCAGCGGACGATTGTCACGCTTGGTTCCGGAAACGAACGCTAGCTCAGTCATCGGGGCCTCGCTCGAAGGCAAAAAAGAGACCCGCGCCGGGATCCGGCGCGGGTCCAAGTCGACCGTGGTGGTCAAAGCAGCAACCGGAGAACCGGTCCGGGCAGTCTCCGCATCCGGGTCTCGGATCCTGAGACGCGCGCTCCCCAATCTGCCGCGGTTGCCGCGGTTCGGGTCTGCGCCTATGGTGGGCGCGATCGCGGCGGGTCGGGTTCGATGGGCACAGGCAAGGCGGACAAGGAGGCAATGCTGCGTGGCCTGCGCGTCTATCGAGCGAGCCGGCTCGAAGCGCTGGTGACGCCGCTGGAGGCCCTGCTCGAGGCCTGGCCGCCCGACGACCTGCTGGCGCCGCAGTTCGTGCTCGCCGCGCATCCCGGCATGCAGCGCTGGCTGACCCGAGAACTCGCACGCCGCCGCGGACCCGCCGATGTCGTGGCCAATCTCGACGTGCGCCTGCCCAGCGCCTGGCTGGACGACGAAGTCCGCCGACACCTCGGCAGCGCGGCCATGTCGCTGGCCGCCTACCGGCGCGACAGCTTGCGCTGGACCGCGCTCGCGGCCCTGGATGCGGTCGATGATCCCGGCCTGCGGCGCTATCTCGAAGCGACCGATGCGCACCGCCGCTTCCAGCTGGCCGACCGCCTGGCCGCGATCCTTGCCCGCCTGCTGGTGTACCGGCCCGACTGGCTGGCCGCCTGGGCGCAGGGCCGCGCGGCCCCTTCCGATCCGCCCTTCCTGGCGCCGCTGTGGCGCAGCATGCAGACCCGGCTGCCCGGGGAACACCGCGGCGCGCTGCTGCAGGCCCTGGCGCGGCGGCGGCGCGAAGCCGAACCCGACGCGGCGATCCCGACGCCGCTGCATGTGTTCGGCTTCAGCCATTTGCCGGCCCTCGAATTCGCGGTGTTGTGCGCGGAAGCGCGGCATCGCCTCGTTTGCCTGTATTTCCCCGATCCCTGCGTGCAGTACTGGGCGGGCCTCGGCGACGATCGCGCGCGCCTGCAACGGCTGTGGCAGCTCGGTCCGGGGGATGCCGCCGAGCGCGAACTGCAGTCGCTCGGCCATCCCCTGCTCGCCGCCTGGGGACGCATGGGCCAGCACTTCGGCCTGGCCCTGCTCGATGCCGTCGCGGACACGGCCGCCGATGTCCGTCACGGCGAAGACGAGCACGAGGACACCCAGGCCACCGACGTGCTGGCCTGGCTGCAGCAGGGCATCCGCCAGCTGCAGCCGGACCGTCCGCCGCCCGCGGCGCCCGATCCGCGCCGCGACGCCAGCCTGCGCGTGCACGGCTGCCATACCCGGGTGCGCGAGCTCGAGGTGCTGCGCGATGCCATCCTCGACGCCTTGTCCGCCGACGCCCGCCTGCTCCCGGGCGACATCGCCGTGATGGCGCCCGACATCGCCGTCTATGCGCCCCTGCTGCCCGCGATCTTCGGCGACGCCGCCGACCGCCACGGCGCCTTGCCCTGGCATTGCGCCGACTTGGCCTTGCGGCGGGCGCACCCGCTGTTCGACGCCTTCCTGGCCGTGGTGCAGCTGCCGCGCACCCGCATCGAAGCGGCGCAGGTGCTGGACCTGCTGGCGGTGGCGGCGATCCGCCGCGCCCTCGAAATCGACGAGGACGGGGTCGACGCCCTGCGCCGCTGGCTCGACGACGCC
>CALMWD010000311.1 GCA_937873105.1 uncultured Rhodanobacteraceae bacterium | reverse complement strand
CGGCGAGATCGACGTGCAGGCCGCGGCCTATACCGAGCACGGCCTGCTGCTGAACTCCGGCGCCTACGACGGCATGACCTTCGAGCAGAGCTTCAAGGCCATCGCCGAGCGCCTGGAGAAGTGCAAGGCCGGCGCGCGCAAGGTCAACTACCGCCTGCGCGACTGGGGCGTCAGCCGCCAGCGCTACTGGGGCTGCCCGATCCCGATCATCTACTGCCCGAAGTGCGAGGCGGTGCCGGTGCCGGAAGACCAGTTGCCGGTGGTGCTGCCGGAAGACGTGGCCTTCTCGGGCGTGAAGTCGCCGATCAAGGCCGACCCGGACTGGCGCAAGACCACCTGCCCGCAATGCGGCGGCGCGGCCGAGCGCGAGACCGACACCTTCGACACCTTCATGGAATCGAGCTGGTACTACGCCCGCTACACCTCGCCGGGCGCGACCGACCTGGTCGACGAACGCGCGAACTACTGGCTGCCGGTCGACCAGTACATCGGCGGCATCGAACACGCCATCCTGCACCTGCTGTATTTCCGCTTCTTCCACAAGCTGATGCGCGACGCCGGCCTGGTGACGTCGGACGAACCGGCAACCCACCTGTTGTGCCAGGGCATGGTCGTGGCCGAAACCTTCTTCCGCGAAGCGGCGAACGGCGGCAAGGACTGGTTCAACCCGGCCGATGTCGAGATCGAACGCGACGAGCGCGGTCGCATCCTCGGCGCCAAGCTCGCGGCCGACGGCCAGCCGGTGCAGATCGGCGGCACCGAGAAGATGTCGAAGTCGAAGAACAACGGCGTTGACCCGCAATTGATGATCGACCGCTACGGCGCCGACACCGTGCGCCTGTTCTCGATGTTCGCGTCGCCGCCGGAAATGTCGCTGGACTGGAACGAATCCGGCGTCGAAGGCATGGCGCGCTTCCTGCGCCGCCTGTGGGCCGGGGTGCAGGCGCACGTCGCCGCCGGCCCCGCTCCGACACTCGATGCGTCGGCATTGAGCGCGGACCAGAAGGCGCTGCGCCGCAAGCTGCACGAGACCATCGCCAAGGTCGGCGACGACCTCGGTCGCCGCCACACCTTCAACACCGCCATCGCCGCGATCATGGAACTGATGAACGCGATCGCGAAGTTCGACGACGCCTCGGACGCCGCCCGCGGCGTGCGCCAGGAGGCCTGGACCGCGATCGCGCTGATGCTGAATCCGATCGTGCCGCACATGTCGCACGCGCTGTGGCAGGCGCTGGGCCATGGCGAAACCCAGGTCGACGACCAGCCCTGGCCGAAGGCCGACGAAGCCGCCCTGGTGCGCGATTCGGTCGTGCTCGCGGTGCAGGTCAACGGCAAGCTGCGCGGGCAGATCGAGGTGCCGGCGAACGCGTCGAAGGAAGACGCCGAGACCGCGGCGCGCAACGATCCGACGGTGCAGAAGTTCCTGGAGGGCGCGACCATCCGCAAGGTCATTGTCGTGCCCGGCAAGATCGTCAACCTCGTGGCGAACTGAGATGCGTGCGCTCCCGCTCGTGCTGATGCTCTGCCTGTCGGCCTGCGGCTTCCAGCTGCGCGAACAGGCGGCCCTGCCGGACGCGTTGCGCGAGGTCCGCGTCGAGGTGGCCGATCCGTTCAGTCCGATCGGCCAGGAACTCGGCCGCGCCCTGCAGCGCGCCGGCGCGAGCCTGCACGATGATGCGGCGGGTCGGAGACCAGAGGTCGCGGCCGTCGAGGCTTCCCTGCTTTCGCCCGGCGAGGGAATGCGGCTGGCACGGGATGCCGCCAGCGAGGCCGTCCACGCATCCACGCCAGCGACGGCCGTCGAAGGTTC
>CALMWD010000310.1 GCA_937873105.1 uncultured Rhodanobacteraceae bacterium | reverse complement strand
CGAGGGCGCTGCGAAGATGCTGCGCCGGTTCGATGTTGGAACCGAGCGAAAGATAGGCGCGGCCCATCAGTCCGGCCGGCGTCCGCGCTCGATCTGCACGCCGACCGCGGCCGCGCCGCGTACCGCGCCCGGCTTGCGGATGCGCAGGCGCAGCCAGCGCACCTTGAACTCGTCCAGCACGATCTCGGCGCAGCGTTCGGCCAGCGTCTCGACGAGGCCGAACTGGGCCTCGCCGACGAAGCCGACCAGGCGCTTGGACACCGCCTTGTAGTCGAGCGTGTCCTCGATGCGGTCGGTCGCGGCCGGCGCGCGGTTGTCGAAGGCCATCTCCAGGTCGAGCACGACCGGCTGCTTGGCGCGGCGCTCCCAGTCGTAGATGCCGATCAGGGTGTCGATCTTCAGGGCTTCGACGAAAACGATGTCCATGGTCACACCTTCAGCAGTTCTTCGAGCGGCCAGCGCGGACGCACCGCGATCGCGGCGTCCTGGTGTTGTCCGGCGGCCAGCCGCAGCGCGCCGGCGAAGGCGATCATCGCGCCGTTGTCGGTGCAGAACTCGGGGCGCGGGAAGGCGACCGTGAACCCCTCCTTCGCACCGGCTTCGGCGAGCAATGCACGCAGGCGCCGGTTCGCGCCGACGCCGCCGGCGACGATGAGGCTGCGCAGGCCGGCCTCGGCCAGGGCGCGGCGGCATTTGATCGCGAGCGTCTCCGTCACCGCCTCCTCGAAGCCGCGCGCGATGTCGGCGCGGGTCTGCGCGTTGCGATCGGATTTCTCCCAGGCCAGCAGCACCTGGGTCTTGAGGCCGCTGAAACTGAAATCGAGCCCCGGACGGTCGCACATCGGGCGCGAAAACGTGAATCGTCCCGGTACGCCGGTCGCCGCCAGCGCGGCCAGTTCGGGGCCGCCCGGGTAGGGCAGGCCCATCATCTTCGCGGTCTTGTCGAAGGCTTCGCCGGCGGCGTCGTCGAGGGTGTCGCCCATCAGTTCGTAGTCGCCGATGCCGCGCACCGCGATCAGCTGGGTATGGCCGCCCGAGACCAGCAGGGCGACGAAGGGCGGCTGGGGCGCACCGGGTTCCAGCAGCGGCGCCAGCAGATGCCCTTCCATGTGATGCACGCCGATGGCGGGCACATCCAGCGACCAGGCCAGCGCGCGCGCGGTCGCGGCCCCGACCAGCAGGGCACCGACCAGGCCGGGTCCGCTGGTGTAGGCGACGCCGTCGAGATCGCGCACCGTCAGGCCCGCTTCGGCCAGCGTTTCGCGAAGCAGGGGCAACAGCTTGCGCACGTGGTCGCGCGAGGCCAGTTCCGGCACCACGCCGCCATAGGCCTGGTGCAGGTCGATCTGGCTGTAGACGTGGTGCGCGCGCAGGCCCGCGGCCGTGTCGTAGACGGCCACGCCGGTTTCGTCGCAGGAGGATTCGATGCCGAGCACGCGCATGAGGGCGCGCAGTGTAGCGGTTCGCGCGACAATGCCCGGCATTCCCCACGTGAAGGAGCGCAACATGGCCCTCGTCCTCGTCACCGGTGCGTCCAGCGGCATCGGCCTCGAATTCGCGAAGCAGTTCGCCGCTCGCGGCGACCAGGTCGTCGCCGCGGTCCGGCAGTGGCCGAAGGAGCAGCCGCGCGAGGGCCTTGAGGTCGTCGAAGGCGCCGACGTGCGCGACGCCGCCGGCCGCCACCGCATCGTGCAGAAGCTGGGATCGCGCCGGCTCGATGTCGTCGTGCACAACGCCGGCGTGCTCGCCAACGACGCGCTCGGCGACATCCGCGGCGCATCGCTGGAGGCGCAGATGGCGGTCAATGCCTTTGCCCCGATCCTGCTGACCCAGGACCTGCGCGGCCAACTCGCGAATCCGTGCAAGCTCGCCTTCGTCACCAGCCGCATGGGCTCGATCGCCGACAACGGCTCGGGCGGCTACTACGGCTACCGGATGAGCAAGGCGGCGCTGAATGCCGGCGCCCGGTCGCTCGCGATCGATCTCGCGGCGCAAGGCGTCGCCGTCGCGCTCCTGCACCCGGGCTACGTGCGCACGCGCATGACCGGCGGCCAGGGCCAGCTCGACCCCGCGGATTCGGCACGCCTGCTGATCGCCCGCATCGATGCGCTGAACGCCGCGAACAGCGGCACGTTCTGGCACGCCAACGGCGAGGTGCTGCCGTGGTGAGGCGTGAAAGGCACGCGATACGTTATTGCCAGACTTAGAGACGCATTGGAACCAGAATTGGAGTCAATTGGAGTCAATTGGAGTTGCCGTCAAATCAATTGCTTGCCAGCGTCCAGTGCGCTCCACGCCCGTGACCTCGGATCTCGATCAACTTCAATTGTTTGAGCAATGCGAGGTCGCCCTTGACCTCCCATTCCGGAGCTCCGTCCTTCAAGGCGGCGCGCACTTCCCGCAAAGCTAAGCCTTCACGACTGGCTTCAAGCAACGCGAGAATCTGGCGCTGGCGAGACGTCAACTCCCTAGCCACACGCCTAGGTGGCAAATAACGAGCGGGAAGGAATCGCACCGTCACGCAGCCACCCGCTTCTTCGATCATAGGTGTGGGCAGCCCTGCCTGATGGGTCAGTTCAGCCATTTTGATCGTGCCACGTCCCCAAGATTCGATAATGCCGCGTCGAAACAGCACCCGTGCGATGAGTGGATTCCACGGCAAGGATTCATGCGGCGCCATC
>CALMWD010000309.1 GCA_937873105.1 uncultured Rhodanobacteraceae bacterium | reverse complement strand
GCACCGAGGACGGCGAGATCGAGAATTCGGCGATCGAGACCAGCGGCGGCGCCATCGGCGGCGTCGCTTATGCCGACGGCGGCAACGGCTACTTCGGTCTGGCCCTGTCGGGCTACAACAACCTCTACGGCATTCCCGGCGGCGCGCACGCGCATGACGAAGGCGAGATCCACGACGCCGAAGCCGAGGCGGTGCGCATCGACATGAGCCAGACCCGCGTCGACCTCAAGGCCGGCGTCGACGGCCCGATCCGCGGCGTTGAGAAAACCGTGTTCAAGTTCACGCGCAACGACTACGAACACGTCGAACTGGAGGGCGACGAGGTCGGCACCCGCTTCGAGAACGAGGCGCACGAGGCGCGGCTCGAACTCAGCCTGAAGCCGGTCGGCGCCTGGACCGGCGCGCTCGGCCTGCAAGCCAGCCAGCGCGATCTCGTCGCCCTCGGCGAGGAAGCCTTCGTGCCCGCCAACCGGACCGACGACATCGGCCTGTTCCTGATCGAGCGCGCCGAGTTCGGCCCCTGGTCGGTCGAGGCCGGCCTGCGTTACGACCAGCAGGACGTCGACACGGAGATCGCCCGCGCCGAACACGACGCGCTGTCGTTCTCGCTGGCCGGGCTCTACGACATCAATGCGCGGTGGCAATGGTCGCTGAGCTTCGACCGCGCCGAACGCGCACCCACCGCCGAAGAGCTGTTCTCGCTCGGCCCGCACGTCGCGACCCAGTCCTTCGAAGTCGGCGACGCCGCGCTCGACACCGAGACCGCGCAGCAGTTCGAAACCGGCCTGCGCTACCGCGGCGAACGTTTCGAAGCCAAGGCCCAGGTCTATCGCAACGATTTCCGCGACTTCATCTATCTCGCCGCGACCGGCGAGACCGAAGACGAACTGCCGGTGCGACAGTGGTCGCAGGCCGATGCCACCTTCACCGGCTACGAGCTGGAAGCCAAGGCGCTGCTGGCCGACAACGACGCCGGCCGCTTCGACCTGCGCCTGTTCACCGACGCCGTCGACGCCGAGTTCGACGACGGATCGAACCTGCCGCGCATCGCGCCGGCGCGTTACGGCGCCGGCCTGGAATGGCAGTACGGCGCCTGGCACGCGCGCCTCGGCGCCATCCGCTACGCGGCCCAGGACGACATCGCCGCGTTCGAATCCGCCACGCCGGGCTACACCCTGGTCAATGCCCACGTGTCCTACGCCTTCCTCAGCGGCGAAACCGAATGGGAAGTCTTCGTCGACGGCAACAACCTGACGGACCAGGAAGCGCGCGTGCACACCTCCTTCCTGAAGGACAACGCGCCCCTGCCCGGCCGCAACCTGCGCTTCGGCCTCCGCAGCTACTTCTGACGGTCAAGCCCGACTCGCCCCGAACCCAAGATCCCCCCTGATCGACGGGGCGAGTCGGGCCGCTTGCAAAAAATGTCGCCCAGCGCACATGCCGCTGGCACAACCATTGCTACATTTCGTGACACTTATTGGGGACGATCCATGCCACGTATGTACCGGTTGTTCGCGGCCATTGCGTTTGCCTTGGCCGGCCAGGCCAACGCCCAGACGGTGATCTTTTCGGCCAGCTTCGAGCCTCCGCCGGGCGGGCCGGCCACCGACCAGGACGCGATGCGTTTCCTGACGCAGGCGACCTTCGGACCGACCATGAGCGAGTTCGATCGGCTCAACCTGATCGGCATCGACGCCTGGCTGGACGAACAGTTCGCCCTGCCGTTCTCGCGCCATCGCCCCTATCTCGAAGCGATCGCGGCCCTGCCCGAGGATCCCGAGGACCCGGAGGCGAACAACGTCGGCCAACAGACCCGCAACGAGGCGTTCTTCGAACATGCGCTGCATGCGCCGGACCAGTTGCGGCAACGCGTCGCCTACGCGCTCAGCCAGATCCTGGTCGTGTCGGACCAGGGCGGCGGGCTGGGCGGCGAGCCGTACGCGCTGGCGCACTATTACGACCTGCTCGGCGAACACGGCTTCGGCAACTACCGCGAGCTGCTGGAACAGGTGACGCTCAGCCCGGTCATGGGCAGCTACCTGTCCATGCTCGGCAACCGCAAGCCCGATCCCGTCAACAACATCCGGCCGGACGAGAACTACGCCCGCGAGATCATGCAGCTGTTCTCGATCGGCCTGGTGCGGCTGAACCCGAACGGCACCGAGATGGACGACCCCGGCCAGCCGGGCTTCCAGACCCTTCCGACCTACGATCAGGAAACGATTCGCGGTTTCGCGCACGTGTTCACCGGCTACACCTTCAGCGGTTGCGGCGTGCGCGAGTTCGAATACTGCAGCGCCTGGGAGCATCCCGAGCGCTGGGTCCAGCCCATGGCCGCGCCCGAGGGCCTGTGGTGGGGCGATACCGAATACCGCGTCTGGCATGCGTATCCGGAGAACAAGCAGTTGCTGGTCTATCCCGGCGTGTCGCTGCCCAATGGCGTGCTCGCCGGCCGCCCCGCGCCCACGGTCGCGGGCACCGGGGTGAGCGCGCAGCAGGATCTCGAAGCCGCGCTCGACAATGTGTTCAACCACCCGAACGTCGGACCCTTCATCGGCAAGCAGTTGATCCAGCGACTGGTCACCAGCAATCCGAGTCCGGCCTACGTCGGCCGCGTCGCCGCCGCCTTCAACAACAATGGCCAGGGCGTGCGCGGCGACATGCGGGCGGTCGTCCGCGCCATCCTGACCGACCCCGAGGCGCGCGGCGCGCCGAGCGGCACGACGGCGCCGCGCGGCAAGCTGCGCGAACCGCTGCTGCGCATGACGCAACTGTGGCGGGCTTTCGGTGCCGTGGATGCGAGCGGCCGCTACAACGACTGGTACGTGTGGTGGCCGGGGCAATACATCCCGCAGTCGCCCCTGCATGCGCGCACCGTGTTCAACTTCTACCTGCCCGACTTCAAGCCGGCCGGCGAAGTCGCCGCGGGCGGCTGGGTCGCGCCCGAGTTCCAGATCCAGACCGACGGCTACGTGACCAATTTCAGCAACGTGCTCGACTGGATGACCTGGAACTACCAGGGCAATCCGAGCCAATGGGCGGACCCGGACATGACCCGCCTCGTGATCGAGACGGAGCGCGGCCTCGCCAGCAACAACGCCACGATCGACGCCTTCATCGAACGCCTGAACCTGCTGATGATGGCCGGCGCGATGAGCCCGCACATGAAGTCGACGCTGCGCACCTATCTGCTGACCCTGCCTGCGAACGGCGAGAACGGCTACCGCCGCGTCTGGGAAGCGCTGTGGCTGATCATGGTTTCCCCCGAATACGTCATCGAGAAGTGAGGCAACCATGAATCGTCGCGACCTGCTCAAGAAATCGCTCTGCCTCGCCGCCTCGACCGCCGGCTTCGGCGCCCTGTCCAGCCGCTTTTCGCTCGCGCACGCGGCGACCATGTACTCGAAGTCGCAGCGCAGCCTGCTCGGCAACGACTATCGCGCCCTGGTCTGCGTGTTCCTCTACGGCGGCAACGACAGCTTCAACTTCATTGTCCCGCGCGACGTGTCGGCCCACGCCACCTACGCGGCGACCCGAGGCGCCGTGGCGGTGCCGCGCAGCGAACTGGTGCCGCTGACGCCAACGGCGAGCGGCGCCGCCTACGGTCTGCATCCGGGCGTCGAGACGGGCGCCGGCACACCGCCGCATCCGGCCATGACTGCGCTGGCCGGCCTGTTCAACCAGGCCAACAGCCGCGTCGCAATCGTTGCCAACACCGGTCCGCTGCTGCATCCGACCACGAAGACGCAGTACCAGAACGAATCGGTGGCCCTGCCGCCGCAACTGTTCTCGCACGACGACCAGTCGGCATGGTGGCAGACGCCGACCGCGAACAGCTTCGATCGCATCGGTTGGGGCGGGCTGCTGGCCGATCGTTTCGGCATCACCAACCCGAACCAGAACCTGGCGATGACGATCTCGACCGACGGCGACAACGTCTTCCAGACCGCCGAGGACGTCGTTCCGTATTTCGTCAGCCCCTGGGGCGTCGACCGCATCGGCAACATCGACCCGACCTGGAGCGAGCCGACCGCCCGCCGCAACGCGCTCTACCAGCTGCTCAACGGGCCGCTGAACAACGCGCTGGAGCGCACCTACGCGACCGGTTTCAAGCGCACGGTCTCGAACTACGAGCAGGTCATCACCGCGCTGCAGCCCAGCGCGACCACCTTCGACGCGATCTTCGGCGCCGACGACACCATCGACGACTACCTGACGCGCCAACTGAAAATGGTCGCGCGACTGATCTCGGCGCGCGACACGCTGAACATGACGCGGCAGATCTTCTTCGTCGGCTTCGGCGGCTTCGACACCCACGACGCCCAGCTCGCCAACCACCCGGGCCTGCTGGCGGCGATCGCCAACGGCCTGACCAAGTTCTACCAGGCGACCCAGCAGATGGGCATCGCCAACCAGGTCACCACCTTCACCGCCAGCGAGTTCGGACGCACCCTGACCAACAACGGCGACGGCACCGACCACGGCTGGGGCGGACATCATCTGGTCATCGGCGGCGCCGTCAACGGCGGGCGCTTCTACGGACGCTTCCCCAGCCTCGCGGCCAGCAACTCGAATCCGGACGACGCCGGCTGGGGCCAGATCATCCCGACCACCAGCGTCGACCAGTACGCCTGGACGCTGGCGCGCTGGTATGGGCTGCAGGATGACGCCGACGGCCGTGGCCTGGTCTTCCCGAACGTCACCCGCTTCACCGACGTCTCCCAGAACGGCACCGGTTCCTACCACCTCGGCTTCCTGCCCGCGGCGACCTAGCGTCGTTGCGGCAGCGCCACGGCTTTCGGTTATGCTCGGGAGCCAGCGGAAGATCGAACTGGCGCTGGAGGACGGAATGCTGTTGCAGGTTGCACAGAAGGCCGATCTGAACTCGACCCGCGTGCTGTCGCTCGATTCGAACGGGCGCATCCTCGACTGGATGAGCTGGCAGGACGCGACCTGCCTTTACGTGCGCGGCGCGGTCGCCTGGACCATTGGCGAACCTTGTCTGGTCGTGCATGGCGGCACCAGCCGCCTGACCGGCGAACAAAGCACGGTGGCCCTGCATCCGATCGTCGCCAGCCGCGGCCATGCGCGCCCGAACATGATCGAGCCGGCCCCCGCCCTGACCAATGCGGCCTTGTTCGCGCGCGATCGCCACCTGTGCATGTACTGCGGCCAGCAGTTCGCCCGCCCGCACCTGACCCGCGACCACGTCGTGCCGACCTCGCGCGGCGGCCGCGACACCTGGGAAAACGTCGTCAGCGCCTGCCTGCCCTGCAACGTGCGCAAGGGCGGGCGCACGCCACAACAGGCGAACATGCCGCTGCTGGCGATCCCGTATCGCCCGAGCTGGGTCGAGCACCTGATCCTGTCGAACCGGAACATCCTGGCCGACCAGATGGATTTCCTGATCAGCCATCTGCCGCGCAATCGCCGCCAGAGCGCCTGAGCCTTCGCCTCTGGCACAATGCCGGTTTGCCTCCGGGACTTGCCCATGAATGCCGAACTCGAAGCGCGCGCGCTGTCGCGCCCCTGGTTCTACCCGTTCAAGCTGCCGAGCGGCGCCACCACGCCGAGCTACGACGGCGGCTGGCTCGACGGCATCCACCACACGCGCTCGGCCATGCTCGACGCCGCGCTGCGCGCGCGCTTCGGCAACGATGTCTCGCAACGCACCGCGGTCGACCTCGCCTGCCACCAGGGCTGGTTTT
>CALMWD010000308.1 GCA_937873105.1 uncultured Rhodanobacteraceae bacterium | reverse complement strand
CATCGACCTTGGCCAGCAGGAAGCCGCCGTTGAATTCGTCGGCCAGCTTTTCGAGGATGGGCCCGAGCGTCTTGCAGGGACCGCACCAGGTCGCCCAGAAATCGACCAGGACCGGGGTCTCCTGCGACTTCATCAGGACCGCGGTTTCGAATCCTTCGACGCCGGCGTCGAAAACGTAGGGGCTCGTGCTCATGGGAGTTCCGTGCGTGGACTGGAAGGGCGATATGGTCGTTCGAGCGTCGGAATCAAGGCGAGGACGACTTGTAGACGATGCCGTCCTTCATCACGAAGCCGACCTCTTCGGTGAGGCGGATGTCGTCGAGCGGATTGCCGGGCACGGCGACGATGTCGGCGCGCTTGCCGACCTCGAGCGTGCCCTGTTCGTTCGAGACGCCGAGGATGTTCGCCGGCACCACGGTCGCGGCCTGCAACGCCTGCATCGGCGTCGCGCCGGCCTGGACCATCAGCGCGAACTCGCGCGCGTTCTGGCCGTGCTGCGAGACGCCGGCATCGGTGCCGAAGGCGAAGGGCACGCCGGCCTTCACCGCCTTCGCGAAGGTGTCCGAAATCTGCGCGCCGACACGCGCCGCCTTGGGCTGGACCACGGCCGGGAACCAGCCCGGTTCCTTCGACTTCTCGCTGACATAGGCGCCGGCCGACAGGGTCGGCACCAGGTAAGTGCCACGCTGCTTCATCATCAGGAACACCTGCTCGTCGGCATAGGTGCCGTGTTCGATCGTGTGCACGCCGGCCAGGATCGCGCGCTTCATGCCTTCGGCGCCATGCGCGTGCGCGGCGACATGGAAACCGTAGTCGCGCGCGGTGTGCACGAGACTCTGGATCTCTTCCAGCGTGAACTGGGCATTGTCGGCCGATTTGGCGTAGGACAGCACGCCCCCGGTGGCGGTGAGCTTGATCAGGTCGGCGCCTTCCTTGTAGCGCTGGCGCACGGCCTTGCGCGCTTCGTCGACGCTGTCGACGACGCCGTCCTGCGGCTGCGGGTAGCCGAGCGCTTCGCTCAGGCGCGCGTTGATGCCGTTGCGCGGATCGCCATGTCCGCCGGTGGTGGCGATCGACTTGCCGGCCGCGAAGATGCGCGGACCCTTGATCCAGCCGCTGTTGATGGCGTTGCGCAGGCTGATCGCCACGCCGTCGGCCGAACCGAGGTCGCGCACGCTCGTGAAGCCGGCGAGCAGGGTGCGTTCGGCATAGACGCTGCCGCGCAGGGCGAAGTCGGCGCTGTTCAGGCGGAAGCCTTCGGAGTAGGACTCCTTGTTCTGTTCGCCCGAGAGGTGCACGTGCAGGTCGGTCCAGCCCGGCATGCAGGTCATGCCGAACAAGTCGCGGTGGGAATAGTCGCCGTTCCAGCCCTCCAGCGCCTTCACCGCGGGGGACTGGCGCCAATCCTTGCCGCCGCCGTCCAGCACGTCGGCGATGCGGCCGTCGATCACGACATAGGCAGTGCGGCCGAGCAACTGGCCGGCGCGCACGTCGATGGCGCGTTCGCAGTCGATCACGTCCACGCGCTGGGCGGCCGAAGCGGCGCAGGACAGGGCAAGCAGAACGGCGGCGGCGAGCATGCGCATGGGTCGACTCCTGACGAATGGCCGGCAGTGTAGCCAAGCGCCGGCCGATTCGGTTGCCGCCCGGAAAGCCGCTGCGCTAGTCTGGCCGTCATTTCCCTTTGAGCGATGCGCCTCGCGGCGCGGCCCGAGCATGCACGAACACTACGACCCGAAATCCATCGAAGCCGCCGCCCAGGCGTACTGGGCGCGCACCCGCGCCTACGAGGTCAAGGAAGACCCGAACAAGCCGAAGTACTACTGCCTGTCGATGCTGCCGTACCCGTCGGGCGCGCTGCACATGGGCCATGTGCGCAACTACACCATCGGCGACGTGATCAGCCGCTACCAGCGCATGAACGGCAAAAACGTGCTGCAGCCGATGGGCTGGGACGCCTTCGGCCTGCCGGCCGAGAACGCCGCGATCAAGAACAACACGGCGCCGGCGAAGTGGACCTACGCCAACATCGAGCACATGCGCGGACAGTTGCAGGCGCTCGGCTACGCCATCGACTGGTCGCGCGAGTTCGCGACCTGCCGCCCCGACTACTACCGCTGGGAACAGCTGTTCTTCACGCGCCTGTTCAAGCGTGGCCTGGTCTATCGCCGCAACTCGGTCGTGAACTGGGATCCGGTGGACGAGACCGTGCTCGCCAACGAGCAGGTCATCGACGGCCGCGGCTGGCGCTCG
>CALMWD010000307.1 GCA_937873105.1 uncultured Rhodanobacteraceae bacterium | reverse complement strand
TGTCCGTTCTGTTCTTACGAGGACGTCGAAATCGACGAAGTCGGCATGGCCGAGTACGCAGTCGACTGCCCGGAATGCCGAGCCCTCGGCCCGATCAGCGGCTCCGTCATGGAAGCCATCCGCGAGTGGAACCGCGCGCCGCGTCCGCCGGCCAGCATCGAGGATCTGCTCGCCTTCGACCTGGAGCAATCGTTATGAAAACCTGCCGCCACAGCAACACCGCGTTCTTGTCCGGAATTCTGGCCGTGCTGCTCGTCATCTGGATTCTGCTGTGAGCGAACGTCACCTCAACCCGCCGGATGACTGCGCCCAGTGCGGCGTCTACCACGCCTTTTGCGATGGCCTGTGCCTGCGCTGCATCGAGGACAACGAGGCGGCCGAGGGCGACCGCAAGGCGGATGAGCGGCGCGAAGCGCTGCACTGGGACGACGAATGCTGAACCTGTCGCACCTGATGAAAGCGCCGGCCTACGACTTCGAAGTCAGCATGCAGCGGAAGGCGACCACCAACGAAGGCCAGAACGTGCGCCGCAAGGTGGCCTACGTGAAGGCGCCGAACGAAGCCGACGCCAAGCGCGCGGCCGAGAAGCTGAACCCGGCATTCAAGGCCGGGAAGACACGGAGGATTTGATGAACGCACCCGACCGCACCGCCTGGCACGCCGAGCGCAAGCTCGGGCTCGGCGGCTCCGACATCGGCGCCGTGCTGGGCCTGTCGCCGTACCGCACCGCCGTCGACGTCTTCTTGGAAAAGACAGGCCGGGTAACAAAAGACGTGGACAGCATTCAAGTCCGCTTCGGAACCTACGCCGAGGAGTTCGTCGCCCAGGAATACACCAGGGCCACCGGGCTGGCCGTGCAGCGCTACACGCCGATGCTGCACCATCCCTCGGCGCCGATCCTCGGCAACGTCGACCGCCTGGTGATCCCGGCCGGCCAGAAGCGCGCCAGCCACCAGCGCGAGATCCGCACCGACCGGCTGCTCGAATGCAAGACGGCCAGCGCCTTCTCGGCCTTCAAGGCGGAGGAATGGGGCGAGGCGGGTACCGATGCCGTGCCGATGTCGTACCTGGTGCAGGTGGCGACCTACCGCATCCTGACCGGCTGCCCGATGGCCGACTTGGCCGTGCTGTTCGGCAACCAGGAGGTGCGCGTCTATCACCTGGCGCGCGACGCCGACCTCGAGGCGATGATCGTCGCCAAGGCGTCCGAGTGGTGGCAGCGCCACGTGGTGGCCGACGTGCCGCCCGATCCGGTGTGCGACGCCGATGTGCGCGCCCTGTACCCGAATAGCTGGCCCGTCCCGGTCGAGGCCAGCGAACCCTGCCTGCAGGCGCTGGCGGAACTGCGCAACCTGCGCGCCGACATCAGGACGCTGCAGGATCAGGAAGCCGCCGCGATCCTCACGCTCAAGGCCGCCATGGGCGAGGCCGAGGCGCTGATCTGGCAGGGCCAGACGCTGGCGACGTGGAAGAGCGCCAAGCCGACGCGCAAGACGGACTGGAAAGCCGTGGCCACTGCGGCCGGCGTCGATGCCGCGCTGATCGAACGATTCACTACCGAGGCGGCCGGCAGCCGTCGATTCCTCCTCAAGGACGAAAAATGAGCACTCAAGTCGCAAGCATTGCACCGCAACAACAGGCCCCGTCGCTGCTGTCCAAGATGGCCGCGCGCTTCTCCGTCGCGCCCGAGAAGATGCTGGCCACCCTCAAGGCGACCGCCTTCAAGGGCGATGTCAGCAACGAGCAGATGATGGCCCTGATGATCGTCGCAGACCAGTACGGCCTCAACCCCTGGACGAAGGAAATCTACGCCTTCCCGGATCGCCAGAACGGCATCGTGCCGGTGATCGGCGTCGACGGCTGGGCGCGCATCATCAACAGCCACGAGCAGTTCGACGGCATGGACTTCGAGCAGGACGACGATTCGTGCACCTGCATCATCTACCGCAAGGACCGCGCCCACCCGGTGAAGGTCACCGAGTACATGGCCGAGTGCAAGCGCGACAACGCGCAGCCGTGGAAGAGCCACCCGCGCCGCATGCTGCGCCACAAGGCCATGATCCAGTGCGCTCGCCTGGCCTTCGGTTTCGTCGGCGTCTATGACCAGGACGAGGCCGAGCGCATCGTCGAGAAGGACATCACGCCGGCGGCCGACTTCCTGCCCGCTGCCTCCCGCACCGAAGCCGTCAAGGCCCGCATCGGCGGACGAAAGCCTGCTGCGGTCGACACCGAAACCGGCGAGATTTCCGCACCGGCCAACGAGCCCGCCGTCGACCCGGATGACGAATTCCTGAAGGGCCTCGAGCAGGCCGGCCAGGCTTGATAACCAACCACGGAGCCCGCCATGAACGCCCCTGAAACCATCGTTCCAGAAGACACCAACCAGATCGCCGCCGAGTTCCTGCTGGGCGAACTGATCAAGGCCTCGAGCAAGCGCTTCAAGTCGCTGGCCGTGCCCTACATGGAGCTGCGCCAGTCCGAGCAGCAGTCGCTGCTGAGCGACATCGAGGCCGACATCCGCAAGGCCGTGCGCGAAGCGGTCGAGATCATCGCCAGCGACTTCCGCGTCACCTTCCGCGCTTCGTGCGAATCGGTGCAGTTCAAGTCGGACGGCGTGAAGTCTCAGCTGACGCTGTTCAACAGCCCCGAAGCGCACGCGCTGGCGGATGCCGCCGGCAATACTGTCCTGGTCGTGATCGAGGATGCCAAGCGCTACCTCAGCGCTGGCGATGCCTGCACCGGCGAGCCGGATCAGAAGGAACTGATCAGCTGATCATGAGCGCCGCGTTCACCGCCGCCCTGCGCCAGATCCTGCTGCCCAGCTGGGCCAACGATTCGACGCCCGGCCAGCTGCAGAACAACGCCGCACGCCGCGCCCGCAACGGTGCGGTGCGCGAAGCGATCCTGGCGGAAGTCCGCAGGCGCGGCACGATCAACTACGCCGACCTTGGCGACGCGACCGGCTTCGCCAAGATGACGCTGCGCAACCATGTCATGCAGCTCGAGGACGCCGGCCTGCTGCGCCGCGTCGTCATCGAAGGAACGATTCACCTGGAGGCAACACCGCAATGAGCAACCGCAAAACCCTGATCGACGCCCTGCACAACCTGAATGCCGCCACCCTGCCAGAACTGGCCGACGCCACCGGCTGGCCCGAGCGCAAGGTGCGCGACACCGTCGGCGACTGCAAGACCGCCGGCCTCGTCTCGTCCGAGCGTGACGACGTGACCGGCAAGCCGCTTTACCGCCTGACCAAGGCCGGCGCCGCGTGGCAGCCGCCGAAGATGGGGCGGCCCGTAGTTGATGCGAAACCCCAGCCGGCGGAGGGGACAATATCACCGGCACCGCGCGATCGGGAACCTCCCAAGGATCACGCTTCCCCCGAGGCGCGCGGCGTTGTCGAGCCGCCCAAACCGGCGCAGAAGCCGGTGCGGGTTGGCTCCGACGAAATCGAGCGCATGCACGTCGCCATTGCCGAGTTCTGCGCCTGGCTGCACGAGAAGACGGGCGGCGAGCGCTGCC
>CALMWD010000306.1 GCA_937873105.1 uncultured Rhodanobacteraceae bacterium | reverse complement strand
AGAAGCCCGCAGCCGCGACGACGACATCGACCGGGTCGCGCAGCCCTTGGCGGCAGACCGGGTCGATCCAGGCGGCCGCCAGCACGCCGACGACGGCGGCATGGATGCCGGCGAGCGCCGTCGCCGCACCGGGGCGTCGCAGGATGCCCGTCCAGAACGGCAGGACCCCGAGCAGCAACAGGAATCCCGGCAGGAACACCGACAGCACCGCGACGGCGGCCATCGCAGCCGGCGAACCGTCGCCCGGCACCGCGGCGCCGAGATAGGCCGCCAGCGAGAACATCGGGCCGGGCACCGCCTGGGCGGCGCCATACCCGGCCAGGAAACGGTCGGCATCGAGCCCACCGGTCGCGACCAGCGGTTGTTCCAGCAGGGGCAACACGACATGGCCGCCGCCGAATACCAGGGCGCCGGCGCGATAGAAGACCGAGGCCAGGTCGGCATTGCCGACGGGCACCGAGACCGGCCACGCCAGGGCGGCCGCCAGCAGCACGGCATACGCCAGCAATGCGGTCAGCGCTGCGCCGCGCCCCACGCGCACGGGCAATGTGTTCGGCATGGACATCGGTTCGGGGCGGCAGGCGATCAGGCCGAGGCCGGCACCCGCGGCGATGGCCAGCAGTTGCATCCAGGCCGAACCGGTCGCGAGCACCAGCACCGCGGCGATCAGGGCGATCGCCCGTCGCCGCCCGTCCGGCACCAGTTGCCGCGCCATGCCGAACAGGGCGTGGCCGACGACAACGACGGCCACCAGTTTCAGGCCGTGCACCGCGGCGACGCCCAGTCCCTCGTCCAGCCGCGGCGCCCATCGCGCGAAGGCGAACAGCAGCAACGCCGAGGGCAAGGTGAAGGCGAGGAAGGCCGCCAGCGCTCCGGCCCAGCCGGCACGCAGGAGACCGATGGCGAAACCCATCTGGCTGCTGGCCGGCCCCGGGAGCAGTTGGCAGACCGCCAGCAGTTGCGCGAACTGCGCCTCGTCGAGCCAGCCGCGACGATGCACGAAGTCGTCGCGGAAATGGCCGAGATGGGCGACCGGGCCGCCAAAGGCAGTCAGCCCGAGTCGCAGGAAAGCGCCAAAAACCTCGGGGACGCGCCCCGAGGCAGGAGCCGGATCGCTCAGCCGCGCTTGCGCAGCCACTGGTCGATGGCTGGCGGCACTTCGCGCTGGGCACGACCGGACACGTAGATACCGATGTGGCCGCCCTTGAACGACAGTTCGGTGTAGTCCTTGGTGCCCGTGGCGCCCTTCAGCGCCCGCGAGGCCGCCGGCGGCACCAGATGGTCCTGCTCGGCGAAGATGTTCAGGATCGGCAGCTTGATCGCTTTCAGATCAATGGCCTTGTCGCCAATCTTCAGGCCGCCCTTGAGCAGCTTGTTGCCCTGGTAGAAGTCCTTGATGAATTGCCGGAAGGCTTCGCCAGCCTGATCGGGCGAGTCGAAGATCCACTTCTCCATGCGCAGGAAGTTTTCCATCTCGGCCGGATTGTCGAGGATGTCGGTCATGCCGACGTACTTCTGCTGCAGCAGGCGGAACGGCTTCAGGGTCAGGTAGCACCAGTTCATCAGGTCCGCCGGCACGTTGCCGAGCGTGTCGATGAACAGGTCCACGTCCATGTCCTGGGTCCAGTGGCTGAGCATGTTGTCCGGGGTCTGGAAATCGACCGGCGTCACCATCGTGATCAGGTTCTGCAGGGTCTCCGGATACAGGCTGGCGTAGCACAGGCTGAAGGCGCCGCCCTGGCAGATGCCGAGCAGGTTGATCTTCTCGACGCCCGTGTGCTTCGACACCGCCTTGACCGAGCGGCGCAGGTAGCCGTTGATGTAGTCGTCCAGCGTGACGTAGCGATCGGACGGATCCGGGTAGCCCCAATCGATCAGGTAGACGTCGTGGCCGGCCGCAAGCAGGCTCTTCACGATCGAACGGTCGTCCTGCAGGTCGACCATGTACGGACGGTTGACCAGGGCGTAGGCGATCAGCAGCGGCGTCTTGTGCGTGACCTTGTGCGGACTCTTGAAGCGGTAGACGACGAGCTTGTCTTCCTTGTAGATCGCTTCTTTCTCGCTGGCGCCGTAATGCACGTCCGGCACTTCCTTGAGCACTTTCATGCCCTTGGCGAGCTTTTCTCCAAGCTTGCTGAGCTCGGCGGCGACCTTGTTCGGTTCGAGTTGGATCGGACCCATGATGTGTTGGCTCCCGGAAATCAGCGCGAACGGCGGGCGGCGGCCTTCTTGGCCGGTGCCTTGCTCGGAGTGGACTTGGACTTGGCGACGGCCGGCTTCGCGGCCTTGGGCGTACTCTGAGCGGCTTCAAAGGCGTCCAGGCGTTCCTGCAGGGCGCGCATCTCGCGGCGCAGTTCCTGCATGCGCCGGGCGGTCGAATCGACTTCGGTGCGGGTCGGCATGCCGAACTGGCCGGTGAAGCGCTCGACCTCGGTCTGGACGAGTTTGCGCACGACCATCTGCTTGTTCACCAGATCGCCGTAGGCGGCGCGGAACTCGGGGCTCAGGGAGACGTCGGCATAACCTTCTTCGGCCGCATCGACCCAGAGGTCGTAGACCTCGCGCAGGGTGTCCAGCTTGCGGCCCTGCGCCTCGCGCGCGGCGAGCAGGGACTCGAACTTGCCGAGCGCCTTCTGGCTGGCCTCGAGCATCAGGCGGTTGTAGGCCCCCATCGCGTCCTGGTACTGCAGCCACGCGGCCGCCAGCTTCTGCTGGCGTTCCTGCGTTTCGCGGGTATAGCCGAAGGCCGGCAGGCCGAGCAGGCCCTGCACTTCGCCCTTGACCCAGTCGGCCGGATTCGGCCAGCCGCTGAAGAACTGCTCGAAGCCGCGCGCGCCGTCGCCGGTCATCGCCGCGAACAGGTCGTGCAGCGGGTTCTTCATCTCGCCCATCGGACCGAGCGCGCCCTGGAACAGCTTGGTCCAGCCGGCCGCGTCCTTCGGGAACTGCGCACCGCTCGCGAGCTGGCCGGAGAACTTCTCGACCCAGTCCAGGTACTGCTTGGTGCCGCTGACGAAGCGTTCGGTCGCGGCATCGGTGCCCTCGCCGAGCTTGCCGCCGAACAGGTCGCCGAAGGCCTTGGCGCCGTTGCGCCAGTCGCCTTGCACGAACTTGCCAGCACCGTCCGAGACCGCATTCCACCACTGCTGGTGCAATGCCTCCCAGTCCTTGAACACGCCCGAACCGGTTTTCGCCATGACCTGCCCTCCCGAATGAAGATGCGATGCTAGCCCTGCGTATGTTGCGACGCAACATTTCCCGGCTGCGACGCCAACGCCCAACGTCCGAGGAGGCGGTACTCCGGATCATGGACGATGCTGTGCACGAGCACGAAGTCGCGAGCGGTCCAGCGGATCGGCTCGATGGCCTGTTCCGGAAAAACGTCACGACTGTAGATCCAGGTCACATGGGGCACGAAGCCATGATCGAGTTCCTTGCCGAATCCCTCGATCAGCAGTTCTCGGCGCAAGGCCGACCACAATGCCATCAGGGCCTCGTCCGCCGGCCCTTTCAGCACGCAGGGCGATGCGCCGCCGCGACGCTGGAAGACACAGGCGCGGTCGAGCCTGATCTCGCAGGGTGCAATGTGCACGCGTCCGGCAGCGCGACTGGCGCGCTCGACCCAGTCCGGGCGCAAGCGGTCGTTGTCGCCGAGGAAGTTCAGGGTGGCGTGGTAACGCGCCGGCAGGATCGGTTTGCCGCGCATCCGATGCGCCGTACGCAAGCGCGCCGCCACCTCGGCGATGGCGGCGGTCGCGGATTCATCCGGCATCAGCGCGAAGAACAGGCGGTGGATCTCCCGCGACGCCGCTTCATCACCGAACAAGCCGGCCTGGGCGGATGCAGGGGCTGTGCTGAAGCGTCGGGCAGGCATGCAGGGCTCCGGGAATGGCGCGGCAGTGTAAGCCGTTCGCCGCAGCGGACGAACCGGCTACCTCGACCTGCATCGGGCTGCTACAACAGGCGTTCCGGAGGAACCCATGAACCTGACGAAATCGATCCTGGCTTTGGCCCTGTTGACGGGTAGTGCGATGGCGAACGCAGCGGACGAAGATCCCTATCTGTGGCTGGAAGAGGTGGAAGGCACCAAGGCGCTGGACTGGGTCAAGGCACGCAATGCCGAAAGCCAGAAGGCACTCGAAGCCGATCCGTCGTTCAAGCCGCTGTACGAGCGCCTGCTCGCGATCAACAACAGCAACGAACGCATTCCCTACGTCACCAAGATCGGCACCCGCTTCTACAACTTCTGGAAGGACGCGAACCACGTCCGCGGCATCTGGCGGCGCACCACGCTCGACGAATACCGCAAGGCCGAGCCCCGGTGGGAAACCGTGCTCGACCTCGATGCCCTGAACAAGGCCGAGAACGCGAACTGGGTCTGGAAGGGCGCGGATTGCATCGAGCCCGAACAGGATCGCTGCCTGGTTTCGCTGTCGCGCGGCGGCGGCGATGCCGTCGAGGTGCGCGAGTTCGACATTCCGAGCCTGTCCTTCGTGAAGGACGGCTTCGTGTTGCCGGAAGCCAAGTCGGCGGTCGGCTGGAAGGACCGCGACACGCTCTACCTCGGCACCGACTTCGGCCCCGGCTCGCTGACCGATTCCGGTTATCCGCGCACCGTGCACGAATGGAAACGCGGCACGCCGTGGAAGGACGCACGCAAGATCTTCGAGGCGAAGTCGGACGACGTCTACGCCTACGGCTTCAGCGACTACGCCCAGGGCGTGCGCCATGACGGCGTGGTGCGGGTGCCGGCCTTCTTCCAGAACGAGACCCAGTTGTTCCGCGACGGCCAGCTGGTGAAGGTGCCGAAGCCGGACGACGCCGAGGTCGGCTTCTTCCGCGACTACGCCCTGATCACGCTGCGCAGTGCCTGGAAGCCCGGCAAGCGCAATTTCCCGGCCGGCGCCCTGGTCGCGATCAAGGTCGACGACCTGTTCGCCGGCAAGGACAAGTTCACCCTGCTGTTCGAGCCCACGGCCAAGCGCTCGCTGGCGGGATATTCGACGACCCGCAACGCGGTGCTGCTGAACGTGCTCGACAACGTGCGCAGCCGCCCGGAAGCCATGTTGCTGGACGGCCGCAAGTGGAAGCGTCATGCCGTGCCGGTGCCGGCCAATGCCGACGTGAACCTGTACGCCGAAAACCCGGACATGAGCGACAACTACTTCATGACCGTCACCGACTTCCTGACGCCGACCTCGCTCTCGCTCGGCGTCGTCACCGGCAAGGAACACGAGGTGCTGAAGCGCCAGCCGGCGTACTTCAAGTCGGAAGGCCTGGTCGTCGAACAGCACGAGGCCACGTCGAAGGACGGCACCAAGGTCCCCTACTTCGTCGTGCTGCCCAAGGATCGCGCCCGCGACGGCACCATCCCGACCCTGCTCTACGGCTACGGCGGCTTCGAGGTCTCGCAGACGCCCGGCTACTACGCCAGCGCCGGGGCCGGCTGGCTGGAACGCGGCGGCGCCTTCGTGCTCGCCAACATCCGCGGCGGCGGCGAATTCGGCCCGACCTGGCACCAGGCGGCGCTGAAGGCCAACCGCCAGCGCGCCTACGACGACTTCATCGCCATCGGCGAAGACCTGGCGGCGCGGAAGATCACCTCGCCCAGGCACCTCGGCATCCAGGGCGGCAGCAACGGCGGCCTGCTGATGGGCGTGATGTACACGCAGCGCCCGGACCTGTGGGGCGCGGTGTTGTGCGAAGTGCCCCTGCTCGACATGAAGCGCTACAACAAGCTGCTCGCCGGCGCGAGCTGGATGGGCGAATACGGCAACCCGGACGTGGCCGAGGAATGGGCCTACATCTCGAAGTATTCGCCGTACCAGAACATCGACGCGACCAAGACCTATCCGCCGATCCTGTTCACCACCTCGACCCGCGACGACCGCGTGCATCCGGGCCATGCGCGCAAGATGGCGGCGAAGCTGATCGACCTCGGCAAGGACGTGACCTATTACGAGAACATCGAGGGCGGCCACGGCGGTTCCACCAACAACCAGCAGGCCGCCTTCATGGACGCGATCGGCTATGTCTTCCTGTGGGAGCGGTTGAAGTAACCCCGACGCGGCGCCTGCGCCGTTTCCCGGCTACGCTTCCACCATTGCCAGGAGAACTGCCATGCGCCGCACCCTCATCGCCACCGGAGTCGCACTCGCCATGTCCACCGCCCACGCGTCGTCTCCGGATTTTTCGCTCACCGTCTATTCCTCGGCCGCACCGGGATCGATCACCTCGGAACAGCTCGCGAACTACGGCCTGCAATTGCCGGGTTACGCCCTGGTGCGCGACCGCCGCGAACTGGACCTGCCGAACGGCAGCGGCGAAGTGCGTTTCAGCGATGTCGCGACACGCATCGACCCGACCACGGTCAGCTTCGCCTCGCTGACCGATCCGGACGGCACCCGGGTGATCGAGCAGAACTACCAGTTCGACCTCGTCGACGGACAGAAGCTGCTGAGCCGCTACATCGGCGAAACCATCAGCGTCGACCAGATTCGCGGCGACAAGGTCGAGCGCATCTCCGGCAAGCTGCTGTCGGCCACGAACGGCCTGATCCTGATGCAGCCGAACGGCGAAGTGCAGACCTTGTCGCACTACGCCAACATCGCCTTCCCGTCCCTGCCCGGCGGACTGATCACGAAGCCGACCCTGGTCTGGCTGGTCGACGCGAAGCGCGGCGGCAAGCACGATGCGCAGGTGTCGTACCAGACCCAGGGCATGACTTGGTGG
>CALMWD010000305.1 GCA_937873105.1 uncultured Rhodanobacteraceae bacterium | reverse complement strand
GCGGCTGACGAAGTGGTAGTGCTTGCCGTCCTCCTCGCCCGGGCGCGGCCCCCGCGAGGTGTAGGAAATCGACAGCGAGATGCCGGGCTCTTTAGCGAGCAGGGCATTCACCAGGGTCGACTTGCCGGATCCGGACGGCGCCGCGACGATGAACAGGGAACCGGGCATGGGCGCTTTCCTTATTCGATGTTCTGCGCCTGTTCGCGCAGTTGTTCGATGAGCACCTTGAGCTCGACCGAGGCCTGGGTGGTGCGGGTGTCGACCGACTTGGATCCCAGCGTGTTCGACTCGCGGTTGAATTCCTGCATCAGGAAATCGAGCCGGCGGCCGATCGGCTCGGGCGTGTCCAGGCGGCTGCGTACTTCGGCGACATGGGCGGTCAGGCGGTCGATCTCCTCGTCCACGTCCAGCTTGTGGAAAGCCAGCACCAGTTCCTGCTCCAGGCGCCCGGGATCCAGCGGCTGCTTCAGTTCGGCCATGCGCGCCTCGAACTTCTGGCGCAGCCCGGAACGAATCTCCGGCAGCCACTGGCGCACCTGCGCGACCAGCGCCGCGATGCCGTCGAGCCGCTCGATCAGCATCGCCTTGAGGCGCTCGCCTTCGCGCGTGCGGGTGGCGACGAAGTCGTCGAGCGCGCGATCGAACAACGCCATCGCCTCGGCGCTGAGCGCCGCGTTGTCGATCTCGGGTTCGTTGATCACGCCCGGGAACGCCAGCACTTCCATGCGCGAGGGCGGGCGCGACTCCGGGAACGCCACCAGCAGGCGTTGCTCGAGGTGGCGCAGGTTCTCGACCAGACTCTGGTTCAGGCTGAGCGCGTCGGCACTCGGCACGGCGCGGAAGCGCAGCGCCACGTCGATCTTGCCGCGCGAGACGCGCTTCTCGATGCGTTCGCGCAGCTTCGGCTCCAGTGCGCGGAACTCGTCCGGCAGGCGGAAGCCGATTTCGAGGAAACGATGGTTGACCGAGCGCAGTTCGAAGACGAGGCGCCCGCGCGCACTCGGGCCTTCGGCGCTGGCGTAGGCGGTCATGCTGCGGATCATCGGGCTGTCCTTCGCGAAAGGGCGGTCATGTTACGCTCCGCGCCCTTTTTTCCCAAGCGATCCGCGCCCATGAGCACCATCCCGCGCCCCAGCGGTCGCGCCGCCGACGCCCTGCGTCCGGTGGCGATCGAGCGTCACTACACGCGCCACGCCGAAGGTTCGGTGCTGGTCAGCTTCGGCGACACCAAGGTGTTGTGCACGGCCAGCGTCGAAGAAAAAGTGCCGCCCTTCCTGCGCGGCAAGGGCGAAGGCTGGGTCACCGCCGAATACGGCATGCTGCCGCGCGCGACGAATTCGCGCACGAATCGCGAAGCCGCCAGCGGCAAGCAGGGCGGACGCACGCTGGAGATCCAGCGCCTGATCGGCCGCAGCCTGCGCGCCGTCGTCAACCGCCAGGCGCTCGGCGAGCGCACGATCACGCTCGACTGCGACGTGCTGCAGGCCGACGGCGGCACCCGCACCGCGGCCATCACCGGCGCCTATGTCGCCCTGGTCGACGCGGTACGGGCGACGATGAGGAAGGGCCTGATCAAGGCCGACCCGATCCACGGCCAGGTCGCGGCGATCTCGGTCGGCATCTACAAGGGCATGCCGGTGCTGGACCTCGACTACGCCGAGGATTCGAGCTGCGAAACCGACATGAACGTGGTGATGAACGAGGCGCTCGGCTTCATCGAACTGCAGGGCACGGCCGAAGGCCACGCCTTCCGCCGCGACGAACTCGATGCGCTGCTGGCGCTCGCCGCCAAGGGCATCGGCGAAC
>CALMWD010000304.1 GCA_937873105.1 uncultured Rhodanobacteraceae bacterium | reverse complement strand
TCGGCCCGACCCGGCGCGCGCCGACCCAGGTTCGCAGCGCCGGCACCAGCGAGCCGAGCGCGCTCACTGGGCGGCTCCGGGGGTGCCATCCACCGGCTGCCGAAGGTCGCGCCCGGGGCTGCCGAAGCGGTGTTCGATCGGCGCGCTGGCGGGGTGGGCGGCGACAGGTTTGACGTCGCCTTGGTGGAGGTCCACGCAGGGAGATAGTCTCGCCGCATGTGCCTGCAGCGCCCCATCGAACCCGACCACCTCGGCAGCCCGCGCAAGGTCATCGAGCCGAGCCGCGGCACGGCGTTGTGGGACTGGCCGATCCTGGGCGATGCGTTCGGCACGGCGGCGGCGAACGACGATCCGGACGGCGACGGCAACGCGACCACGCTGAACCTGCGTTTCCCGGGCCAGCAATACGACGCGGCGACGGGCCTGCACTACAACTACTTCCGCGACTACGACCCGGGGACGGGGCGCTATGTCGAGAGTGATCCGATTGGGCTGGATGGAGGAATCAATACATTCGGATATGTCTCTCAATCGCCAATGCGTTATCGTGATCCTTTGGTCCCGAGGACGGTTTTGTTTTTAGTAATAAACGTGCCGAAAAATATTTTTGGAATAAAAACAAAGCCTCAGTTGTGGTAACAGCAATGCTGCCTGCTCTCATTATTTTAGTTGTTAGATTTATCCTGCTGGAGGCGGCAGGATAAAATTTTGGAAATAGGGTCAGCGGAAATAGGGTCAGAGCTCATTTCTGATCCAGCTACTGACTTAACACCCTCACCTCCACCGCGTCGTAGGCGCCGCGGGCATCGAGGGCGAGGAGGCGGTGGCGGCCGGGGGCGGTGAAGTGGTGTTCGATCGGGACGTTGGCGGGGCTGGTGGCGATGAGTTTGCCGTTAAGGAGCCATTGCACCTCGCCTTCGGCGCCGAGTGCGCGCAGGCGGGCGGCGGGGGCTTCGGTGACGCCGGGGGGGCGGCGGAGGACGGCGCCGTGGATCAGGCCGTCGATGCGCAGGCGGCGTGCGATCTGCGGCTGCGCGTTGCGGCATTCGGGCGCGAAGTCCGGCGCGCGTGCGGCGTTGCGGTCGCGTTGCGGCAGCCAGGGTTCGGCCAGCACTGGCCAGTGCGCGATCGTGCGCGGTGTCGATGCGGCTTCCGAACACGTGGGCAACACGCGCTCGCCCTTCGTGTTCACCTGCACCACGTCGCGCAGGGATTCCGCCGCCGTGCTGCCGCGACTCGGCAAGGTCGGCGGAATGCGCCCATCAAGAATCCAGGCCTCGCGCTTGCGATGGCAGAGCGACGGGTCGGCGGCGTCGAAGGCTTCGCCCAGCGGCCAGCAGATCTCGGCCTGGCTCACCGATTCGGGCTGCGTATCGAAACTCGCGGCGCCGACTACCCGCGGCAAACGGTCGGTCAGCGCGATCAGCAAGGGCAGGGCGGTCGCGGCGCCGTATTGGCCCGGGATCGGCGTGCCGTCCGGCCGTCCGACCCAGACGCCGACCGTGTAATGCGGCGTCACGCCGATCGCCCAGGCATCGCGGAAGCCGTAACTGGTGCCGGTCTTCCAGGCGATGCGCGTGCGCCGGCCGGTGTCGATGAGCCCGGTCGGATCGCCGGGACGGCCGTGATCTTCGAGCATGCGCCGGGTAATCCAGGCCGCGCCTGCGCTGACGACGCGACGATCGTCCTGCTTCGCGTCGCGCGTGAACCGCACCGGCCCGCCGAGGCCGCCGTGACCGAAGGCCGCATAGGCGCCGACCAGTTCGTCCAATGAGGTGGCCGTGCCGCCCAGCGCCATCGCCAGGTTGGGCTTGGCCCCGAGCGGCAGGTCGAGGCGGACGCCGGCATGTTTCAGCCGCGCCACGAAGGCATTCGGCGTGATGCGTTCGAGCACGTCCACGGCCGGCACGTTCAAGGACAGTCGCAGCGCCTCGGCCACCGAGACCGGGCCGTTGAAGTCGTCGCCGAAATTGGCGGGACGATAACCGGCGAAATCCTGCGGCGCATCGATCAGCAGGCTCTCGGAATGGATCAGGCCCTCGTCGAGCGCGAGCGCGTACAGGAACGGCTTCAAGGTCGAACCGGGCGAACGCCGCGCCGCGACCATGTCGACATGGCCGAGCCGCGCCTCGTCGGCGAATTCCGCGGAACCGACATAGGCCAGCACCTCGCGCCGGACATTGTCGATGACCAGGGCGGCCGCCGAGGTCTTGTCCGGCAGGCGCGAGATCCAGCCGCCGATGCGCTGCTCGAGCGCACGTTGGGCAGTGGCGTCGATGGTGGTCGCGATCACGCGTTCGCCGGGATGTTCGCGGCGCATGCGTTCGGCGAACAGGGCCGCCAGCATCGGTGCGCGCAGGCGGCGCGCGACCACGTTTTCGTCGCGGGCCTCGTCGATCACGGCGGCCGGCCAGTCGCCGAACTGCGCGAGGCGGGCCAGCACCTTGTCGCGCGCGGCGCGGGCGCGTTCCGGATGGCGGTCCGGGCGATGGCGGCTCGGCGACTGCGGCAGCACGGCGAGCAGGGCCGCTTCCGAATGCGACAACTGTGCTGCCGGCTTGCCGAGGTAGGCGAACGAGGCGGCCTGCACGCCTTCGATGCTGCCGCCAAACGGCGCGAGGTTCAGGTACAGGGTCAGGATCTCGCGCTTGCTGAGGCGAAGCTCGAGCTGCACGGCGCGGATCATCTGGCGGACCTTGCCGAAGGCCGAATGCGGGATCGGTTCGATCAGGCGCGCGACCTGCATCGTCAGCGTCGAACCGCCGGAGACGATGCGGCCATGCCAGGCGGCTTGCGCCGTCGCACGCACGAAGGCGAACGGATTGATGCCGGGGTGGTGCCAGAACCAGCGGTCCTCGTAGCCGAGCAGGGCCTCGATGTAACGCGGCGAGACCTGTTCGATCGTCACCGGATAACGCCACACGCCCTCGGCGTTCGCGAACGCACGCAGCGGCGTGCCGTCCCGCGCCAGCACGATGGTGGCGCCGTCGGCGTCGATGTCCGGGATCGGTGGCGGGAACAGCCGGTCCAGCAACACCAGCAGCACGAGCGCGACGAGGGTGTTGCGGAGCTTGGGGTGGCGATGGAGCCAGGCGATCACGGCGATTGATGCGGCGAGGTTGGCCCCTCATCCGCCCTTCGGGCCGATGAGGGGCTGTTTGAAGCCCGAAATCACTCCGGCGACACCACCTTGATCGACGCCGGCAGCGCTTCGCCGATGCCACGCAGGGTCGGGCGGTACATGTCCTCGACCAGGGGCGAGGGCACCTTGTACGTGCCCGGCGAGACCGCGCGCACGGCGTAGAACAGCCGCGCCTTCGAGCCGTCGTAGAGCTTGATCGCGGCGACGTAGCGGTCTTCGCGGTATTCCTCGAAGGCGATCTCGGCCTCGCTCGAACGCTCGGACAGGGTCACGCCGTCGATGCTCACGTTGCTCCACTGGCTCTGGTCGCCGAGGTTGAAGTTCTCGATCTCCAGGCCGCCGGGCAGCAGGTCGACGATCAGCGCATCCTTCATCATCTCGTCGGATTCCACGGTCAGCATCGCGACCAGCGAATCGCCTTCGGTCAGCGGCTTGCCGTCGTACTTCGTGCCGTCGAGGTAGTAGTAGTCGCGGCGCACCGCGACGCCGTTGCGCATCGCCTTCGGCGCGGTACTCGGATAACCGACCACGTCCTCGGTCAGGTAGATCGGTCCGTCGCCGCGCACGTCCAGCTTGACGCCGGCCGACAGGTCCGGTGCCGTGAAGCTGCGCGCAATCTGGCCGGTGGCCGAGAACGGCTCGTTCAACTCGCCCGCGTACACGTCGCCTTCGATCCTGCGGTCCGGATCGTTCAGCAGGGCGCGGCCGAGACGGAACAGCGCGATCTGCTCCTGGGTGCTGAAATAGAACTTGCCGTTCCAGACCGAGCGGCCGGTGATCTCGCGCGCCATCGCATAGACCTTGGCGTCGTAGGCCGGTTGCGCGAGGCCGGCTTCGTGCGTCAGCGCCACCATCAAAGCCAGGTCGCGCAGGTCGGTGCCGTAGTCGCCGATCCAGGCCGGACGCTTGAATTCACGCGTGAAGGCTTCCTCGATCGCCTTGTTGCCGCGTTCGCCGTCGCCCATCAGGTTCAGCGCGACGCCGAGATGCACCAGCGGCAGCGGCGCGATCAGCTTGCTGCGTTCGTTGTCGTAGAGCGCGCGCAGGGTGCCGAGCGGCGCGCGCTTCTGGCGCGCCAGCACGTAGCCCGCATGCATCATCTCGGCCAGGCGCAGGTGCTCCGAATACTCGTAGTCGTAGTGCGCGTTGCCGCCGGCGAGCAGGTCGTCCTCCAGCCGCTTCAGGGTGCGGTCGAGCAGTTGCGCCGGCGGTTCGAAGCCGGCGTCCTTGGCCGAGACCAGCATCTCGGCCACATACGGCGTGATCTGCGACACGATGTAGTCGCCTTCCGGCCACATGTTGAAGTGGCCGCTCTCCACCTGCATCGAGGCCAGGCGCGAGAAGGCCACGGTCATGCGTTCGGCGCGCTCCTTCTGGGTCAGCGGCTTTACCGCGAACTGCTTCGCGGTCGCCTCGTCGAGGAAGACCAGCGGGAAGGCCTTGCTCGTGGTCTGTTCGACGCAGCCATACGGATAACCGAGCAGGTCGGTGGCGACCGAGGCGAAGGGCAGCGGCGGCAGCGTGCCGAGGGTGATGCGCGACACCGCGGATTCGGCGACCAGGCCGCTGCGCAGCGAGGCCTCGGGCACGATGGTCGGATTCGAACCCAGCACCTCGACGCGGGCGCGGCGTTCGACCGGATAGGCCGGACGCACCGCGAACTCGATGCTGCGGTCGACCTTCACGTCCTTGCCGCGCACCGCGATCTGCACCTTGGCGACGCCGAACTTCTGGCGCGCCGAGAGCGGGAAGGTGAGCGTGGTGCGGTCGCCGTCGGCGAGCTGCACGTTGCGCTTGCCGTTGCCGACATCGACGTGATCGCCGCCGTCGACCATGACCTCGTAACTGCCGTCGGCGCCGCTGAGGTTGTCGAGGTCGAGGGCGAGTTCGGCGCTGTCGCCGCTGGCCATCGCCCGCGGTGCGCTGGCTTCGACGACCAGCGGCGCCTGCACGATGATTTCGCGTTCGCCGGCGCCGTACTGCTGTTCGCCGTAGGCGACGGCGACGAGGCGCAGGGTGCCGTTGAAGTCGGGCAATTGCAGCGCGATCGTGGCCTTGCCTTGCGCGTCGAGCGCGACCGGGGCGTTGAACAGGTCGACCGTCTGCACCTTCACGTTCGGACGGCGCGCCTGCGGCAGGCCGAGCAGGGCGGCGTCGCCGCCGTAGCGCAGGCGCGCCTGCAGCCCGTCCAGCGATTCGATGATGCGGCCGTACACGTCGTAGGCGTTGATGGCATGGCGACGCGGCGAGAAGAACCAGGCGATCGGGTCCGGCAGCGGGAACTGGGTCAGGTTCAGGATGCCGACATCGGTGGCCGACAGGGTCACGTGCGCGGTCTGGCCGGCCAGGGCCGGCGCCGCCACTTCCACGTCGATCCGTTCGTCCGGACGGGCCTTGTCCTTCGCGGCCAGGCGCACGTCGACCTTGCGGTCCTTGCGATCCAGCGGCAGGTGGATGACGCCGACGGCACGCGCCGGAGTGATCTTCTCCGCCGAGGAACCGGGAC
>CALMWD010000303.1 GCA_937873105.1 uncultured Rhodanobacteraceae bacterium | reverse complement strand
CTGCGATCTGGGACACCTTTCTCGCCGATGCCCCGTCGGGCACGACCTGGATCAACATGCCGAGCAACGCCACGCGCCAAGCCTCGGCCATCAGTGACCCGAACCTGATCTGGAAAGGTCCCAATGTCACCGCGGAGAAGGGCAACTTCCTGCTCGGCGCGGGCCAGCTGACGGTGACGGCGCCGGCAGGCATCGCCGGCAACAAGCCGGCGCAGATCGCGGCTTTTGGACCCCTCGCGCCGCTGGGCGGACTTTCCGGCACGATCGTCGCGGCGGTCGATGCCGTCGGCACGGCCATGGATGGTTGCGAGCCCATCAGCAATGCGGCCGCAGTGAACGGAAACATCGCGTTGATCCAGCGCGGCAACTGCAATTTCACCGTCAAGGTGAAGAACGCCCAGGATGTCGGCGCGATCGGCGTGGTGATCGACAACAATGTGTCGCCGGGACTGCCGAGCATGGGCGGCAGTGACGCGACCATCACGATTCCGTCGATCGGCATTTCGCAGGCCGACGGCAATGCCATCCGTACCGAACTCGGCGTGCCGAACGCCGTCACCGGCACCATCGGCTTCTCTCCGGACCTGACAGGCACGCAGTTGAGCCAAGGCGTGCGATATGTCCGCATGAACGCCCCCAACCCGGTTCAGGTCGGTTCGTCGGTGTCGCACTTCACGGTCGACGCCTTCCCGAACCTGCTGATGGAGCCCTCCCTGAACACCAGCCTGTTCGACGATGTCGACCTGACCATTCCGCTGTTCAAGGATATCGGTTGGCGTGTCGTCAATCCCGACGTGTTCTGAGGATGGCTTCGAATAACCCGAAGCGGAATGCCCGAGAGCCAAACGGCCGGCGCTTGCGCCGGCCGATTTTTTTTGGTCCGGATGATCCCCGGGCAGGGTCCGCTCCGTACGTCTCCGGGAACCCCATGGAGACTCGGACATGCGTCGTACCCTGATTTCCCTGCTGTGCTGCACCGGCCTCGCTTCGGCGGCCAACGTCGACGGCCAGCTCGATCCCGAATTCGGCGACGACGGTCGCAGCGTGTTCGGCTTCATGGAAACCGACACCCTGCAACTGCGCGCCGTCGCGCGTTATCCGGGCTCGGGCCGGATCTGGCTGTTCGCCGACGACGAGCACGACGCGGGCGCAATCTACATCGCGCGCCTGCTCGCCGACGGCAGCCCGGACGCGGCCTTCGGGCCCGCCATGGACGGTCGCCGCCGCACCGCCTTGCCTGCGGCGCTGACCGCCGAAACGGAGCGCGTCGCGATCGCCGGTGCATTGGTGCAGGGCGACGGCAAACCCATCATCTACGGCGCGCTGACGCCGTTGCCGGGCGACGACGGCGTCTTTCCCGGCTTCGTTTGCCGGCTCAACGCGGCCGGCGGCTTGGACGCCACGTTCTCGGGCGATGGCTGCCAGCTGTTGCGCAGCTTCGCAGTGGCCGAGGAGCAGTGTGGCGTGCGCGACCTCGCCCTGGCCGCAAACGGCGCCCTGGTCGCCGTCGGCAACTGCAGCGGCCCGAACCTGCGCGAGACGCCCTTCGTCGCCAAGCTCACGGCCGGCGGCGGATTCGACCCCGAATTCGCGGGCGGCGCCGGCATGGTCCTGCCGGAAGCGCCGCTGGCCAGCGTGCTGCGCCAGCGCGTCGAAGCGGTGGCGGTGCGGCCCGACGATCGCATCGTCGTGCTCGGCGAGTACCTGATGGCCAGCAACGACCTGATCGACCTGGAAATGGGCGTATCGCAATTCGACGCCGGCGGTTCGCCCGACGCCGACTTCAACCAGGTCGGATTCCAGATCCTGTCCTTCGATCTCGGCGGCGACAACCATGACCGCGCCCGCGACCTCGCGCTCGACGCCCAGGGCCGCGCCCTCGTGCTCGGACAGGCGCGCAGCGAGGCCGATGCACGCACCGTGGCCCTGCTCGCGCGACTCACGCCGCAGGGCCTGCCCGATGACGACTTCGGCACCCAGGGCCAGCACGTCGACGCCCTCGACGATGCCGCCGGCTACTTCGGCGAGCTCGTCTCGCTCGAACTCGATGCCCAGCAACGCCCGCTCGTCGCCGCGCAGCAACGCGCCGGCCATCCGGCGGCCCGCGACCTGACCGGCACCGACTTCTGGCTCGGCTTCACCGCCGTCGTGCCGCCCGAGTCCGACGGCCATCTCGTGATCCGCAGCGACGTCGCCACGACCGGGACGATCACCGGGGCCACCATCCAGCCGATCCCGTTCGCGGCGTCGCCCGGCGTCGCGACCACGATCACGATCCCGAAGTCCCTGTTCGCGATGCTCGGCGACAACGGCCGCATCGACGAACGCACCTTGCGCATCACGTCGCAGGCCCCGATTTCGGTCATGGCCCGGCATGGCCGCCTCTTCTCGATGGACAGCCAGCAAGTGCTGCCAACCGGACAACTCGGACGGGCCTATCGCGTGATGTCGCGCGGCGATGGGTTCGGCGTCGGCAGCAATCTAACCGTCGTCGCCACCGAGAACGACACCTCGGTCACGATCCGTCCGATGGCCACGTCCGACGGACATGCCGCGGGCGTTCCCTACACCGTGCAGCTGAACGCCGGCCAGGCCTATGCCCTCTGGACCGACCAGAGACTCGACCTGAGCGGTACCGGGGTCCACGCCGACAAGCCGGTCGCGGTGTTCGCGGGCCACACTTGCGCCAACGTGCCGGATGACCTCGATTTCTGCGACCAGATCCAGGAACAGATGCCGCCCATCGACCGCCTCGGCACCGTGTTCGTCACGGCGCCGAGTCCGGCGCGCGTCGGCAAGGATGTGGTGCGCGTGCTGGCCCATCACGCCGCCACGGTCTTGCGCATCAACGATGCGCATGTGGCGACGCTGGAACTCGGCGAAGCGTACGAGATCGCGCCGGCCGCCCCGGTCCTCATCCGTACCTCGAAGCCGGCGGCGGTCGGGCAGATGATGGTGGGCTGCGCAGCCGACGGCTACACGGAAAACGAGGGTGATTGTCCGGGCGATCCGTTCCTGTTCCTGGTGCCGCCGATCGAACAATGGGCGCGCCGCCATCATGTCGCCGCGAATTCGCCCTACCTCCTGGATCAAAC
>CALMWD010000302.1 GCA_937873105.1 uncultured Rhodanobacteraceae bacterium | reverse complement strand
GCGCGGCTTCAACGTCAACGATCTCGTCAACCTCGATCGCGTCGCCGATCCGCGTCTGTCGCCGGACGGCCGCCAGGTCGCCTTCCAGCTGCGCGAAACCGATTACGCCGCGAACAAGGGTCTGCAAAGCCTGTGGCTGGTGCCGGCGGACGGTTCCGCCGCGCCGCGCCGCCTGACCGCGAAGGGGACGACCTCGGTCGGTCCGCGCTGGTCCCGCGACGGCCAGTCGATCTACTTCCTGAGCCCGCGCTCGGGTTCGATGCAGGTCTGGAAGCTGCCGCTCGCCGGCGGAGAGGCGATGCAGGTCACCGACTACCCGCTCGATGTCGGCACCTTCCAGCTGTCGCCGAATGGTCGCCAGATCGCGGTCACGCTCGAAGTCTTCACCGACTGCGACACGCTCGACTGCAGCAGGAAGCGCCTCGACGAACGCGCCGCGCAGAAGACCACCGGCGTGGTGTTCGACCAGCTCTTCATCCGCCACTGGGATACCTGGATGGACGGCCGCCGCAGCCAGCTCTTCGTCGCCGACCTCGGCGCCGACGGCAAGGCCGAAGTCGCGCCGGCCTGGGTCAGCAAGGGCATCGACGGCGACGTACCCTCGAAGCCCTTCGGCGACGAGTCGGAATACGCCTTCGCGCCCGATGGCCAGACCGTGGTGTTCGCGGCGCGCATCGCCGGCAAGACCGAAGCCTGGAGCACCAACTTCGACCTGTTCACCGCGCCGGCCGACGGTTCGCTGGCCCCGGTCAACCTGACCGACGCCAACGAGGCCTGGGACAGCTACCCGCTGTTCTCGCGCGACGGCAAGACGCTCTACTACCTGGCGATGAGCCGCCCGACCTTCGAAGCCGACCGCTTCCAGATCAAGGCCCGCGACCTCGCCACCGGCGCCACCCGCGACCTCGCCGCGGACTGGGACCGTTCGCCCGGCCCGTTGCAGCTCTCGGCCGACGGCCGCACCCTGTATGCGACCAGCGATTCCGACGGCGAGCATCCGCTGTTCGCGATCGACGTGAAGTCCGGCAAGGTCAGCGACCTGACCGGTCCGGGCAACATCGCCGGGTTCTCGATCGGCCCGAACGGCTACGCGTTCTCGCGCGACACCCTGACCTCGCCGGCGCACCTGTTCGTGCGCAACGCGAAGAACGCGGGCGAGAAGCAGCTCACGAACTTCAATGCCGACAAGCTCGCCGGCATCACGATGGGCGCGGCCGAGTTCTTCGACTTCAAGGGCTGGAACGACGAGCGCGTCGAAGGTTATGTCGTCAAGCCCTGGAACTACGAGGCCGGCAAGAAGTATCCGGTCGCCTTCCTCGTGCATGGCGGCCCGCAGGGCGCCTTCGGCAACGACTGGCACTACCGCTGGAATCCGCAGACCTATGCCGGCGCCGGCTTCGCCGTCGTCGCGATCAACTTCCACGGCTCCACCGGCTACGGCCAGAAGTTCACCGATTCGATCTCCGGGGACTGGGGCGGCAAGCCGCTGGAAGACCTGAAGCTGGGCAGGGCCGCGGCCGCCGCGAAGTACGGCTGGCTCGACGCCGGAAAAGCCTGCGCGCTCGGCGGCTCCTATGGCGGCTACATGACGAACTGGATCGCCGGCCAATGGAGCGACGGCTTCGACTGCCTGGTGACCCACGCCGGCATCTTCGACAACCGCTTCATGGGCTACAGCACCGAAGAGCTCTGGTTCAACGAGTGGGAGATGCAGGGCACGCCCTACGTCAAGCCCGAGAACTACGAGCGTCACAACCCGGTGAACCACGTCAAGGACTGGAAGATCCCGACCCTGGTCGTGCACGGCGCCATGGACTTCCGCGTCCCGGTCGAGCAGGGCATCTCGCTGTTCACGGCCCTGCAGCGCCGCGGCATCGAGTCCAAGTTCCTGTACTTCCCGGACGAGAACCACTGGATCCTCAAGCCGCAGAACTCGGTGCAGTGGCACAACGAAGTCAACGCCTGGCTGAAGGCGCACCTGCAGTAAGCGCGTCGCCGATGGCTGGCAGACGACGGGGCCGAAAGGCCCCGTTGTCGTTTCTGGTCTGGACGCTCCGCATCGCGGAGGACTTCAGCGCACCCGTCGCTGCCGCACCGAGGCCGCCAGGTCATCCAGCAGGGCTTCGGTGTGTGCGAAGCCGATGCAGGCATCGGTGATCGAGACGCCGTAGCGCAGCGGCTGGCCGGCGACGAGATCCTGGCGGCCTTCGTTGAGATGGCTTTCGATCATCACCCCGACGACGCGGCGTTCGCCGCCGGCAAGCTGTGCGGCGACCTCGGCACCGACCTCGATCTGGCGCGCGAACTGCTTGCTCGAGTTGGCATGGGAGAAGTCGATCATCACGCGCTCGGCCAGGCCGGACGCGGCCAGTTCGCCGCAGGCCGCGGCGACATGCGCGGCGTCGTAGTTCGGCTGCTTGCCGCCGCGCAGGATCAGGTGGCAGTCGCGATTGCCCTCGGTCGCGACGATGGCGGAATGGCCGCCCTTGGTCACCGACAGGAAGTGGTGCGGCGCCGCCGCGGCCTTGATCGCGTCGACGGCGATGCGGATGTTGCCGTCGGTGCCGTTCTTGA
>CALMWD010000301.1 GCA_937873105.1 uncultured Rhodanobacteraceae bacterium | reverse complement strand
CGGGCCTGCAGAAGAAGATCATCCGCGAGACCCTGGAGCGCAACAAGGTCGTGATCACCGCGACCCAGATGCTGCAGTCGATGGTCGATTCGCCGATCACGACCCGCGCCGAAGTGCTCGACGTCGCCAATGCGGTGATCGACGGTTCCGACGCGGTCATGCTGTCGCAGGAAACCGCGGCCGGCAATTACCCGACCAAGGCGGTCGAGGCGATGGTGCGCATCTGCCTCGGCGCCGAACGCCAGTTCGAGATGGACACCGACTTCGAGGCGGCGCCGCGCAACCTCGCCCGCGTCGACCAGGCGATCGCGATGTCGGCGATGTTCCTGGCCGAACACATCAAGGTGCGCGCCATCATCGCGCTCACCGAATCCGGCGGCACCGCGCGCTACCTGTCGCGCTTCCGTTCCGAAGTGCCGATCTACGCGCTGTCGCGCCATGCCGGCGCGCGCCGGCGCATGGCGATGATGCGCGACGTCTATCCGGTCGACTTCGACACCCGCGGCCTGCCGCCGCGCGAAGCCGCCCGCGAAGCCATCCGCCGCCTGCACGCGCTCGGCCACCTGCACGAAGGCGACCGCGTGATGATCACCAGCGGCGACAGCATGGAAAACCAGGGCGCCACGAACACCCTGCGCCTGCTCGAAGTCGGACCGGAGGGCAGGGCGGAAGGTCTCGGCGACCTGTGATCGCTGCGACCTGGTCCGGAATGGGCGCCGGGCAATCTGCCTCGAATGGCGTCGGCCTGGCCGGACGCCGTGCCGGCGGACCCCGCGACACGTACGCCTCCACGAAGGAGTGAGCGACCATGCACGCAGACACCGAGCAGTACCACGCGGCCCAATCTCCCGAGGACCGCCGCATCTGCACATTGCTCGCAGACGCGATCGAGTGCGCGCTGCCCGAGGCCGAGAACAAGGTCTGGCATGCGCATCCGGTCTGGTTCATCGAAGGCAACCCGATCGTCGGCTACAGCAAGCTCAAGAACTGCGTGCGCCTGCTGTTCTGGAGCGGCCAGTCCTTCGCGACGCCCGGCCTCACGCCGGAGGGCAAGTTCAAGGCCGCGGAAGCGCGCTATACGTCCGCGGAGCAGGTCGACACCGCCGTGCTTTCCCGCTGGCTGGCCGAATCCCGCGACCTCCAGTGGGACTACCGGAACCTCGTGCGCCGCAAGGGGCGCCTGGAACCGCTGACGTCCAACACGCGCTGACGTAAGCTCGGCGCATTCGCCGGAGCCCGTGCATGCCGCGTGTCGTTCTCGCTTCCGCCCTGTCGCGCTGGTTGCCCGCGTACGCCGCGGGCGCGCCGCGCGAGGCGGCATTCGACATCGACGCGACCGATCTGCATGGCTTGCTCGACGCCCTGTTCGCGCGGCATCCCAACCTGCGCGGCTACGTGCTCGACGAACAGGGCGTCGTGCGCCACCACGTCGCGATCTTCGTCGACGGCCAGGCCATCCGCGACAAGGCGAATCTGCGGCAACCGCTCGCGGCGTCGTCCGAGGTCTATGTCATGCAAGCGCTCTCGGGAGGTTGAATGAATTCGCCATCGCATTTGCTCGTGTCGACGCGCAAAGGTCTGTTCGTGCTGACGCGCGGCGCGCACGCCTGGCAGGTCGAACGCACGGCCTTCCTCGGCGACAAGGTGACGCTGACCGGCGTCGATCGCCGCGACGGCAGCTGGTATGCGGCGCTCGACCTCGGCCACTTCGGTTGCAAGCTGCATCGTTCCACCGACCAGGGCCGCAGCTGGACAGAACTGGCGGTGCCGGCCTACGGGCCGGACGACGTGGTCGCGGTCGGCGACGGCAAACCGGATGCGCCGGCGACGCTGAAGCTGATCTGGGCCTTCGCGCACGGCGGCGAGGGCGAACCCGGTCGTTTGTGGCTGGGCACTTTGCCCGGTGGCCTGTTCCGTTCCGACGATCACGGCGCGAGCTGGCGGCTGATGCGCGGTTTGTGGGATCGCCCGGAGCGCAAGGAATGGTTCGGCGGCGGCTACGACACGCCGGGCATCCACTCGATCTGCGTCGACCCGCGCGATGCCAGGCGCCTGCTGATCGCGGTCTCGACCGCCGGTGTCTGGCGCACGGACGACGGCGGCGAGACCTGGTCGATCTGCGCGAAAGGCATGCGCGCCGAATACATGCCGCCGGAACGCGCCTACGACGAGATCGCGCAGGACGTGCACCAGATGGTGCAGTGCGCGGCCGCGCCCGAGCATCTGTGGGTGCAGCACCACAACGGCATCTTCCGCTCGACCGACGGCGCGCGCAGCTGGCAGGAAATCGAGAACGTCGCGCCCTCGGTGTTCGGCTTCGCGGTCGCGGTGCACCCCACCGACCCGCACCGCGCCTGGTTCGTGCCCGCCATCAAGGACCAGTTCCGCATCCCCGTCGACGCTCAACTCGTCGTCACCCGCACCCGCGACGGTGGCCAGACCTTCGACCAACTCCGCCACGGCCTGCCGCAACACCACTGCTACGACCTCATCTACCGCCACGGCCTCGCCATCGACGCGACCGGCGAACGCCTCGCGATCGGATCAACGACTGGCGGGTTATGGATCAGCGAGGATCAGGGCGACACGTGGGCCGCACTCGATGCGCGATTGCCGCCGGTGCATGCGGTGGGGTGGGGGTGAGCTGCAATCCGACAAGGCGAGAATTGTCAGCTTCAGTTTCAACACTTGTTTCCTGCAAGAACCTGCTTGAGGAAGTTGATGTCCACCAAAGAAGCTCTTCAGTCGCAGCGACGTGTTCTGCTCGATCTCACCTATCGAAACCGCTTGTTGAATGTGCCCCAGAAGGCATCAAGCCGTTCGATTACAGTGCATGACGAACTCAGCGCGGAGATTCTCAGACTTCTACTCGAGAAGAAGTCTCTTAGTTTTTCGCCGATCGCGGTCGGCGAGGAAGAAGAGGGTCTTGCGGCAGACGAGGGTGCCGCGGATGCCGAGTTCCCCACTCTAGAGCAACCTGAAGGGATGGGCTCCGCGGGACAAAGTGTCGCAGTCAGGCACACCGACAATCGGC
>CALMWD010000300.1 GCA_937873105.1 uncultured Rhodanobacteraceae bacterium | reverse complement strand
CGGAATTTTCGACGCGAAGGCTCGCGAGACTGGCTCTTCAAGACGGACACCGCCGAGATGTGTCGGCTATCGCGGATTCCGCCGATGGATCGATACGTCAAAGTGAAAAGCGATGCCAACCCCTACGACCCGGCCTACGAGTCGTACTTCGACAAACGCTTGCAATGGCGGATGTCGGAGTCGATCGCGGGTCGAGCGAAGTTGTCCAGGCTTTGGAAGAAGCAGGAAGGACGTTGCGCGGAATGCGCCGAGAGAATGACCAGTGAGACCGGGTGGCATATCCATCACGTGATCTGGCGAACTTTCGGAGGCACCGACGACCAATCCAACTTGCAACTGCTCCACCCCACCTGTCACGTGCAGCTGCACGCGCGTGGCTGGCGGGTTTAGGCTGCCGCGCGTTCCGACGATCCGGGACGCGTTCTTGGCTGCTTGAGCCGTATGAGGCGAAAGTCTCACGTACGGTTCTTAGGGGGGAGGGTGGCCGTGAGGCCATCCTCCCACCCGACTCAAGACGTGGGTTCGATTCCCATCACCCGCTCCATTCCTCCGCGGCGACGACGCGATTGCGGCCGCCGTGCTTGGCGCGGTACAGGGCTTGGTCGGCTCGGGCGAGCAGGGCGGCGGCATCGTCGCCGGGATGCAGCGAGGCCAGTCCGATGCTGATCGTGAAGCGGATCGACGTGTCGTCGTCGTGGGCGACTTCGTGCCGTTCGCACTGCTCGCGGATGCGCTCGGCGACATGCCGCGCCGCGAGCGCCTCGGTCTGCGGCAGCAGGGCGATGAACTCCTCGCCGCCGACGCGCGCGCCGAGGTCGCCGAGGCGCAGGCTCTCGCGCAGGATCGTCGCGAACTCGGTGAGCACACGATCGCCCGCGGCGTGGCCGTAGGCGTCGTTGACGCGCTTGAAGTGGTCGAGATCGAGCGCCAGCAGGACCAGCGGTTGCCCGCGCCGGTGCGCCTGCGCGATCTCGGCTTCGAGTCGCGCCATGGCGCTGCGGCGATTGGCCAGTCCGGTCAGCCCGTCGTGTGCGGCGTCGGTGCGTGCGCGCATCAGGTCCAGCAGCAGGGACAATTGCGACATGCCCGCCCAGGCCGAGATCAGCACGATCAGGAACAGCAGCCAGACGCCCCCGAACAAGGACACGTCGGGCGCGAACGGTCCCTGCCAGGACGGCAGCAACAGCAGCCCGAGCGCCGGCAGGGCCAGCAGCAGCGACCAGACCAGCGGCAGCGGAAAGATCGCGATCTGCGCGGCCACGACGAAGGGGAAGAGCCCGTAGCCGAGTCGCAGCAGGGGCGGCGCGTCGGGCGGAATCTGCGCCTCCATCCAGGCGAAGCCGACCGCCTGCAGCGCGATGAAGACGAACAAGGCGGACGTGGGCGAACGGCGCGTACCCAGCCTCTGCGATGCGGCCACCAGCAGCAGCGCCGCGGCCAGGAGCAGGCGCAGGCCGAGCAGATGCGTCGCCGTCGTCCAGGGCAGCGTCCGCAAGTCGATCGGAATCCAGGCCAGGACGCCGAGTGCGACCAGCCAGGCCATGCCGACCAGTCGCTGGCGCTGCACGCGTTACTGTGCGCGACGTTCGGTGGGCGCGAGGTCGACGCCGAACAGGATCGGCGCCAGCCCCGCAGCCGCGGCGCGCAGGCGTTCGTTCAGCGGTCGATGCAACGGTCCTTCGGTCGCCATGCGTCCCCCTTCGTCCACGATGGAGCAAGGCGCGCCTGCCTTCAAGTCGGAATGCGCCGGATCGGGTTGATTTCGATCATTGGCCGGCGCCATTGACGCCGGACCGGCCGCGCGCGAAGGTGCCGGCCCCGGTTCGATGCAGGCGGTCGTGTGACGGAAACGCAATCCCCCTGGGCGCCGCCCGTGCGCGTGCTCGGCTGGCGCGAATGGCTGGCCTTGCCCGATCTCGGCTTGCGTTCGATCAAGGCCAAGCTCGACACCGGCGCGCGCTCCTCCAGCCTGCACGTCGAGGCGATCGAGGAGTTCGAGCGCGACGGCGCCTCCTGGGTGCGTTTCGCGCTCGACGCGAAGACGCGTTCCGGGCGCAAGGCGCGCTGGTTCGAGGCGCCGCTGGCCGACCGCCGACGGGTCACCGACTCGGGCGGCAACTCGGCCCTGCGCCCGTTCATCCGGACGCGCGTTCGCATCGGCGGCGACAGCTTCGAGGTCGAAACCAACCTGACCAATCGCCATGGCATGATGTTCCCGATGCTGCTCGGGCGGACGGCGCTGGCCGGGCGCGTCGTCGTCGATCCGGCGCGTTCCTTCGTGCTCGGCGACAAGCCGCGCCGGCAGCGTCGCACGTCGGACACTCGGCCATGAAGATCGCGATCCTTTCGCGCAACGCGCGGTTGTACTCGACGCACCGCCTGGTCGAGGCGGCGCGCGCGCGCCACCACACGGTGCGCGTGCTCGACCCGTTGCGCTGCTACATGCGCATCGATCCGGGCCGCTTCGACATGCACTACAAGGGCAAGGAACTGGCGCCGATGGACGCGGTGATCCCGCGCATCGGGGCCTCGATCACGCGTTACGGCACCGCGGTGCTGCGACAGTTCGAGATGATGGGCGTGTTCACGCCGAACAAGGCCGACGCCGTGGTCCGCGCCCGCGACAAGCTGCACTGCCTGCAGCTGCTGGCCCAGCAGGGACTGGGATTGCCGGGGACGGTGTTCGGCGACAATCCCGACGACACCAGCGACCTGCTGGCCATGCTCGGCAAGCCGCCGCACGTGATCAAGCTGGTCGAGGGTGCTCAGGGACAGGGCGTGGTGCTGGCCGAAAAGCTGACCGGGTCGCGCTCGGTGATCGAGGCCTTCCGCGGCCTGTACGCGAACTTCCTGGTGCAGGAGTTCATCGGCGAGGCCAAGGGCGCGGACGTGCGCTGCTTCGTCGTCGGCGGCCGCGTCATCGCGGCGATGCGGCGCCAGGCCAAGCCCGGCGAGTTCCGCTCCAACCTGCATCGCGGCGGCACCGCCGAAGCGACCCCGCTGAGCGCCGAGGAAACCGATACCGCGATCCGCGCCGCCGCCGTGATGGGGCTCGGCATCGCCGGCGTCGACCTGCTGCGTTCGAAGCGCGGTCCGCTGGTGCTGGAAGTGAATTCCTCGCCGGGTCTCGAAGGCATCGAGGCGGCGACCGGCGTGGACGTGGCCGGCGAGATCGTCGCCTATCTCGAGCGGCGCGTGCGCCAAGCCGAAATCCGCGCTGAACGTCGGGCCGGGTCCGCGCCCGCGCGCGCCGCGCCGACGCGCCGCAAGGCTTCGAAAACGGCCGCCAAGCCCGCGAAAACGATGAAGAAATCGTCGTCGTCGCGCGGCAAGAGCGCTTAACATCGATTTAATCCCGGGCCGTCTAGGATGGCTCCACCAAGACCTGCACACACTCCTCCTTGTTGGATGGCGAGCAGATTACGGTAATCGGGGCAGTAGCTTGAGCCCGGGGCGGTTCGCAGAACCTCCCCGGGCTTTTTCTTTGCTGCCTCTTTCGGTTCGCAGCGCCCCACGCCTATCCTTGGCCCATGCACATCCTCGTCATCGAAGACAATTCCGATCTGGCCGCCAATCTCGGCGACTACCTCGCCGACCGCGGCCATGTGGTCGATTTCGCCGGCGACGGCATCACCGGCCTGAATCTCGCGCTGCGCGAGCCCTTCGACGTCATCATCCTCGACCTGACCCTGCCGGGCATGGACGGGCTGCAGGTCTGCAAGCGCCTGCGCGCCGAGTCGCACCGCCACACGCCGGTACTGATGCTGACCGCGCGCGACGCGCTCGACCAGAAGCTCGCCGGCTTCGAGAGCGGCGCCGACGACTACATGGTCAAGCCGTTCGCGCTGCAGGAGATCGAGGCGCGCATCAACGTGCTCGGCAAGCGCGGGCGGGCGCCGAGCACGCGCGTGCTCAGCGTCGGCGACCTCAGCTTCAATCTCGACACGCTGCAGATCCATCGCGCCGGCAAGGCGATCACGCTGAATCCGATCGGGCTCAAGCTGCTGCAGTGCCTGATGGAGTCGTCGCCTTCGGTGGTCACGCGGCGCGAACTCGAACTGCGGGTCTGGGGCGAGGAGTTGCCGGACAGCGATTCGTTGCGCGTGCACATCCACGGCTTGCGCGCCGCGATCGACAAGCCCTTCGGCAAGGCGCTGATCCACACGCGGCACGGCATCGGTTACAGCCTGAGCGATCCGGATGCGGTATCGACGCCGGCTTAGAAGCCGCATCATCCTGTCGTTCTTCCTGTTCGGCAGCCTGCTCACCGCCGCCTTCGCGCTCGCCGCCGTGCTGCTGCGCGGCTATCTCGAGGACCAGCTGATCGGGCGCCAGCTCAGTTTCGAGATTGACAGCTACGCGCAAGCGTTCGCGCGCGATCCCGACAATACGCTGGTGCCGTTCTCGCGCATCCAGGGGTTCGTGTTCAGCGAGCGCAAGCGCGCCAACGTGCCGATGGCCTGGCGCGACCTGCCCGAGGGCGTGCATACGATCACCGACGACAGCCAGAGCGGCGGGCCGACCGCCTACAAGCTGGCCGTGCTGAAGCGCGACGACGTCTGGTTCTTCCTGCAATACGACATTTCGCACGAGCTGCGCCTGCGCAACCGCCTGACCTGGGGCCTAGTCATCGTCGTCGTGGGCTTCGCCGGCCTGTCCGCGCTGATCGCCTTCTGGTCGGCGTCGCGGGTGATGCACCCGGTGGCCGACCTGGCCGCACGATTGTCGGCCTTCGGTCGCGGCGGCGGGCCGGAGCGGCTGGCGCCGCATTTCGCCGACGACGAGGTCGGACAGCTGGCGGCCACGCTGGACGACTACGCCGGCAAGCTTACCGACCTCGTCATCCGCGACCGCGAATTCAATGCCGACGTGTCGCACGAGCTGCGCACGCCGATCGCGGTGATCCGCGGCGCCGCGGAGCTGCTGCTGGCCCAGAACGACCTGCCCGAGAAGACGCGCCAGCGCCTGCTGCGCATCGACCGCGCCGCGCGCCAGTCGAACGAACTGATCGAAGCCTTGCTGCTGCTGTCGCGCAACGAGCGCCAGGGACCGGCGCACGCCGAGGCCACCGACGTCGTCGCCGTGGTCGAGCAGGTGGTCGAGACGCAGCGCGCGCAGATCGGCAACAAGCCGCTGGAAGTGCGCATCGTCCGCGACGGCGAGGCGCCGGTGACGGTGGATGCGCCCGCGGCGGTGTTGTCGGTGGCGCTGTCGAACCTCGTCGGCAACGCCATCCGCTACACGCCGCAGGGCGAAATCCGCGTCGTCGTCGAGGCGAACGGCGTGCGCGTCGAGGACGAGGGCCCGGGCGTCGATGCCAAGGACGTGGCGCGACTGTTCACCCGGGGCGTGCGCGGCGATGGCGCGGGCGGCGCGGGCGCCGGGCTCGGCCTCGCCA
>CALMWD010000299.1 GCA_937873105.1 uncultured Rhodanobacteraceae bacterium | reverse complement strand
GTCCAGCGCGCGACCGAGGTCTACCAGCCGCTCGCCGACTACCTGACCAAGACCACCGGCCACAAGATCACGCTGGTCACCTCGCGCAACTATCACTTCTTCTGGCGCGACGTGCGCCAGAACGCGCCGGTCGACTTCATGTTCGCCGAGGCGCATTTCACCGACTTCCGCGCCAAGCGCTTCCAGTTCGAGCCGATTGCACGGACGGCCGAGAACACCAGCTACACCCTGCTCGGCAGCGACCAGCTGACGAACACGACGCTCAACGGCCTGATCGGGAAAGGCATCGTCACCATGCCTTCGCCGAGCATGGGTTTCGCGATGCTGCTGCAGTTCTTCCCCGACCCGGTGCGCCAGCCGAACATGATGTCGACCGCGCAGAGCTGGCAGGACGGCGTGGAAATCGTCTTCGCCGGCGAAGCCGACGCCGCCATCGTTCCGACCTGGCTGCAGAACCAGTATCCGAACCTGATTCCGATCGCGACCTCCAAGGAGTACCCGGGCGCGGCGATCTCCGCAGCACCGACGGTACCGCCCGAGGCCAAGCAGGCGGTGAAGGATGCCCTGCTCAAGTTGCACGAGGAAGAAAGCGCCTACGAGGTGCTGTCGGAACTCGGCGTAACCCAGTTCATCGAGGCATCGGCCGCGGACTACGACGGCAACGAGAAGGTGCTCGAAGGATTCTTCGGCTACAAGTGACGCGCCGCGCCATCACGATCGCTGCATGGGGCGCCGCCAGGCGCCCTTGTCGTTTCAGGCCGCGGCGACGGCTTGCGGCGCCAGCCCGAAGCGGCTGTGTCCGCACTGTTCGAGGTAATCCAGCCATTTCGCGAAGAAGGCGTTCATCTGCAGGCGATGCCGGAACACCGTCGCGGCGGGCGCGCTGCGACCCAACACGTCCTCCAGCCGCGAACCGAAATAGCAGGCGGTGACCTCGGCCAGCCGCGCATCGCTGTACAGGCGCACATGCGCCGACGGATCGGGTTGCCCGGTCAATTCGTCCACCAGGTCGTAGCTGAGGCGCAACTCGGTCGTGAACGGTGCCCGTTCGAGCACGTCGAGCACGACCGGCAAGCCGCTGCTGCCGATCGAACGATAACGACCGACGGCGAGCGCCCGCGGACCGAACAGTCGCGTGAGCTGCCAGTAGTTCGCGCCATACAGGCCCATCAGATAGCCGAAGCGGCTGGGGCGCGGAACGACGATGCGGGCGGCGGAAGGATTCATGGTCCCGATGGTAACGACTTGCCGCCGTGCGACCAGCCTGCACAGCGCGGCGGATGCGGCGTATAGTCGAGTTCCCGTTCAGAACAGGTGGCGCTCGATGCCGAGCGCGCTCAACACCTTGCTCGCGATCTCCTCGATCGAGGTGTGCGTCGTGCTGAGCACGGGCAGTCGTTCGCGGCGGAACATCCGCTCGGCCTCGGTCACCTCGCGGCGACACTGCTCCAGCGTCGCGTAGCGACTCCCCGGTTTGCGCGCCTCGCGCACCTGCTGCAGCCGATGCGGATCGATGGTCAGCGCGAACAGCTTGTGCCGATGCATCGCCAGGCGCTTCGGCAATTCGCCCGTCTCCAGGTCGTCGGGCGTGCGCGGGAAGTTCGCGGCCTTGATCCCGAAATGCAGAGCCATGAACAGGCTGGTGGGAGTCTTGCCCGAGCGCGACACGCCGACCAGGATCACGTCGG
>CALMWD010000298.1 GCA_937873105.1 uncultured Rhodanobacteraceae bacterium | reverse complement strand
TGGGAGGGCGCGAAGTGAGCGTTGCATCGGAGATTCTTGCCGTCATCACGGCCGAGCGCGAACCGCTATCCAACAAGGAAATCCGCGAGCGCCTTGATGTCGAGGTGACCAGCGAGAGGTGTGCTGTCGCGCTGGGCGAACTGATGCGCCGCGGGAAGATCGAGCGCGTCGAGTTCGATGGCCGCCGTTTCCCAAGCTACCAGCTGGCCAGCGGAACGACGCCAGATCCAGCGCCGAAAATGGCCGCGCCGAGCAAGCCCGCGCCGGAACAGATCGTTGACCCGGTTTCGAACGGCGCAATGGCCGATGTACGCCAGGTCATCGCCACAGGCCGCGCCGAAACATCGCGCCGCGTTCTGATGCGCGAAGCTGCGATGTTGCTGCTCGACGCCGCCGGCACCGAGCCAATGACGGATCGTGCGGCGCGCGTCATCCGCGAACTGATCGAGGCCGCAGCATGAACACCCTCGTCCGCGCCCTGCCCGCGCTCGATCCGAGCAGCCACGTCGTGATGACCCGCGCCTTCACCCCGGTGCGCTCCGTCGAGCGAATGAGCGCCTACCGCGCCGCGCGCTCGCTGTATCGCGACGACTACGAATTCGCCCGAGCTCACCGCCGCGGCCTGCGCCTGCAGCAACGCATCTGCGCGCGTCCGTCGGTGCTCGGCGCCCTCTTCCCACGCCGTGAGGCGGCAACGGCCAGGACCGATCCGCCGGCGCTCCTTCCGGGAGACCACAGCGCCTGATCCCAAAGCAGGCAGCTACGCAAAGCACGCCGCGCGGGCCGGCGAGATCGGAGCCCGCATCACCCACCCCAACACGGAACCCGAGCATGAACATCAAACTCAGCAACATCGACCGGGCGGCCCTGCGGCTGCTCGCGTTGAAGGAACAGGAAGCGCAGGTCAAGGCCGCGCGCGAGAAGGCCGAACAGGAACTTCTCGCGCTGGTCGACAAGCGCGACGAAGGCACCGTCCGCGCCGACACGGACATGCACAAGATCGCCGTGCGCTACGCGATGACGCGCAGCGTCGACGCCGACACGCTGGCCAAGGTCGCGCCGCAGATTCCCGAGGCCATCGGCAAGCGCCTGCTCCGCTGGAAGCCCGAGCTGGTCACGAGCGAGGTTCGCTACATCGAAGCGAACGAGCCGGAGATCTACGCGATCGTCGCCCAGGCGATGACCGTCAAGCCGAGCAAGCCCTCGATCACCATCGAAGCGATCGAGTCGATCGCGAAGGCGGCGTGACATGGCAATCAATCTCTCCCAGCTTTCGGCCCCCAAGGGCCAGCGCCCGATCATCGCGACCATTGTCGGCGAGGGCGGCATCGGCAAGACCTCACTGGCCGCATCGTTTCCGTCGCCGGTATTCATTCGCACCGAGGACGGCACGCAAAGCATCGCGGGTCGCGACGATGTTGCGCTGTTCCCGCTGGCCACGTCGTCGCAAGATGTGCTCGACGCCATCGCATCGCTGGCGACCGAGCAGCACAGCTTCGAAACCCTGGTCATCGATTCGATCACGCAGCTCAACACGCTGATCGAATCCGAAATCGTGGCCAGCGATGGCAAGGCGAAGTCGATCAATCAGGCGCTCGGCGGCTACGGCGCAGGCCATGCAGCCGTGTCCGACCGGCACCGGACGATCCGCGAATGGGCGGGCAACCTGTCGACCCACGTCGGCATGAACGTTGTCTTCATCGCCCATGCCGACAGCGAGACCGTCGAGACGCCGGACAATCCGCCGTTCACTCGCTACACGCTGCGGATGAATCGTCGCAGCGTCGCGCACTACAGCGACAACGTCGACCTCGTTGCATTCCTCAAGCTGCGCACGTTCACGTCCGGCGACGGTGAGCGCAAGCGCGCCGCATCGAATGGCGAACGCATCATCACCTGCTATCCGACGCCGAGCCACATCAGCAAGAACCGCTTCGGTATCACGACCGACCTGACGTTCGCAGCGGGTGAGAACCCGTTCGCGCAGCTCGCCTACCGTCGCCCCTCACCCCAGCACGAACCCGTCGCGCAAGCGGCGTAACCCAGCCCAACCCAACACGAGACCGCACACATGGCAAACCTTGGCTTTGCGTTCGACCCCACCGCTGTCCCCGAGTCCGAATTCGCCGCGATCCCCTCCGGCGAGTACCCGGCCGTCATCGTCGACAGCGACATGAAGCCCACGAAATCGGGCACCGGCAAGTACCTCGAACTGGCGCACCAGATCATCGACGGCCCGTACAAGGGCAAGAAGGTCTGGGCACGCCTTAACCTGGTCAACAGCAACGCGACCGCCGTACAGATCGCGCAGCAGCACTTGGCCGAACTGCAGCGCGCCATCGGGCTGGTCCAGACGATCAGCGACAGCCAGCTGCTGCACAACCGCCCTTGCATCATCCGCGTCGAGTTCGTGCCCGCCGACGCAGCGAAGGGCCGCAAGAACGACACGAACGAGATCAAGGCGTGGAAGTCGATCAGCGGCGCAACGCCGATGTCCGCGGCGCCGGCCACGCCCGCCGCCAACGCTGCGCCTGCCGCTG
>CALMWD010000297.1 GCA_937873105.1 uncultured Rhodanobacteraceae bacterium | reverse complement strand
GAACCCCATCAGCACCCAGCCGCAGGGCTTCCAGTACGAAGCTGGGGTCCACCCGGGCCGAGCATCGCACCGTCGGCCGCCGTGGCGCGACAGGCGTCCACGGACGCGCAATCGTCGAAACCCGGCCCTTGGCCCAGTTCGAACCCGACGAGTCGGCGGGCATCGGTGGTGAAGCGCAGGCGCTGGCTTGCGCCCTGGCGCCCGAACGAGGCGAGGTCGAACGCCGTAGTGGCCGTGTCCGTCGCGAACCAGGCGCGCACGCGCAAGGCCTGGTCGCAGGTTGCGAGCTGCTGCGGCGCGACGCGCAGCTGCAGCACGGCGGCGGAGGTCGGCGCGGTCGGCGCGGAGAGGCGCTCGAAGGCCAGGGAGACGACGCCTTCCGCCGAGGGCTCGGCCGCCCATGCTTCGCGCACGGGCGCGAACAGGCTGGCGCAGGCGCCGACACAGACGGCGTTTCGCAGGAATGATCGGCGTTGCATGCTTGCTCCTTACCCGCGCGGCGGGAACACGCCTTGCAGCGCGATGCAGAAGTAGAAGGTCAGGTACGGCATCATGTTGTTGTGCGGCTGGTCGCCGCCTGTGGGCGCGATCGTGCTGGTCGACATCGGCACCAGCGTGGCCCCCGTCGGCGGGCGATAGGGCAGCGCACCGGTGACGCGCGCGGGCGAGAAGCCTGCGGGCGTCTGCGCATCCGCCGGCGCCCCGCTCGCGTTCACCGTGTGGACATGCGCCGGAATCTCGCTCTCGAGCAGCGAGACGGTTTCCGAACCGCCGGTTTCGCCGAGGTCATGCAGCGACAGACCCGGTCCCTGCCCGGGATGCATCGGCGCCCGGCCCTGAAGGTCGGGCAACGCGAAATTGCTCTTGCCGTTGCCCCCATAAGTCGTGCCGAGCAGCGAGAACAAGGCCGTGTTCTGCGACAGCGGCAACAGTTGGCCATCGCACCAGGCCCAACCCCTGGGCGCGAAATTGAACGGGAAAATCCGGATTTCCGCGACAAATGGATCCATGTCCGATTCCTCAGGTTGGGCTCGGGAAAATGCCGAACAGCGAAATGATGAAGTTCACGCAAAGGTAGGGCTGGAAGTTGGTATGAGGCTGGCTTCCGCCGACCGAGGACAGCGATTGCGGTGCCATTGCGATGGCGCCGGGCGTCGACTGGTAGGGGTCGAACGTCGAGGCCTGTGCGACCACGTTGTTTTCGGGACTGGTGTCCGTCGCCGGCGACTGCGTCCCGAGATAGGCGTGCGAGTGCGCCGGGATCTGGTTGATGGTCAGGGTGATTTCCTCGGCACCGCCGGTTTCCGCGAGGATGAAGCCGTTGCCCTGGTGGATGGGCAGGCGCCCGCGCAGATCGGGCAACGCGAACGTCGATTCGCCGTCGCCGCCATACGTGGTGCCGATCAGCTGGAACAGGGTCTCGTTCTCGCTGATCGGCAGCAGCTGGCCTTCGCAGAACTGCCATCCGGCGGGCGCGAAGTTGCCCGCGAACATGCGGATCTCGCCGACATAAGGTTGGGCCATGGTCGATTCTCCTCAGGTCGGCGACGGGAAGATGCCCTGCAGGGCGATGCAGAACGACAGTGTCAGGAACGGCTGCATGTTCAGGTGCGCCTGCGAGCCGCCGACGTTGGCGACGGTCGAGGGGGCCAGCGCGGTCAGATTGCTGTCCGACGGGTGGTAGAGCGGCAAGGTCGTCTTCGCGAACAGGTTGCCGAGCGGGACCGCCGGGCTGGCATTGCCTTCCTCCCGGACTGCATAGGCGACATGGGTGTGCTGCGGGATCTCGGCGATGCTGAGCGTGTGCGCCTGTTCACCGCCGCGCTCGCCGAGCGTATGACTGCTGCCGACGTGGATCGGCGCGCGCCCGCGCAGGTCCGGCAAGCCGAAGTTCACGCGCCCGTCGCCGCCGAAGGTCGTGCCGAGCAGCGAAAACAGCGCCTGGTTCTGGTTGATCGGCAACAGTTGCCCATTGCACAACGCCCAGCCCTTGGGGGCGAAGACGAAGCTCATCAGGCGGATTTCCGAAAGAAACGGCTCGGCCATTACACACTCCCATGGGCCGACGCGAAGACGCCGGCCGATTCGCTGTTGAGGGGACTGAAGCGGATCACGGCGGCACCACGATCGGTCCGGTGATCAAGGTGCAGGTCGCCGATGCCGACGTGCTCGCGCTGCCTGGATTGTTCGCCACGAGTTCGGCATTGGCACTGGCCGCGCCGGTCGGCGCACGATCGACCAGCTCGCAGGTCGAAGTACTCGTGCGAACCAACGCCAGGCAGGTGCCGGTGAGGTCGAACGCGCAGCCGCCCGGAGGCACCGCCACCGTGTTGCTGGCGACGTCGGCACGCAGGGTGTTGCAGGTGGCCACGCAGTTGGATTGCAGCAGGATGCCGGACAAGGGAAGGTTCGCCGGCTGCGCGTCGGTGTTCACGTTGTTGCTGGTGACGGTGGCGTCCATCGCGCCGGTGCCGTTGCGATTGACGACCTCGATGCCGCGGCCGTTGCGGGTTTCCCGGATCGTCGAAGCGGTGACGATGTAGCGCTTCGTGCCGTTGTCGTTGCCGATCACGCGGATGCCGTTGCCGATCGGCGAACCCGAGCCGGAGACGCCGGCCGTGCCGATGATGTTGCTGTCGATCCGCCCCTGCACGGTTCCGGTGCTGGGAATGCCCTGGTTCGAATTGAACGCGTGGCTGCCGCTCGCGCGATTCGTCGTGACCGTGTTGTTGATCGCGGTGAACGTCACGTTGGACGCCTGGATCAGCGAAACGTCGACCGCCAGGATGTTGTTGGTGAAGGTATTGCCGCTGATGGTCAGGCTGGGCATCGAGGTGCTGTTGTTGGCGACCACCTGGACCCCGATCGAGGTCGCGCTGATGAACTGGTTCGAGCTGATGTTGATGGTGTTGAACGCCGGCGCACCGGTGAGGCCCTCGATCAGCACGGCATGATTGCCGGTAGCCGGGATGTTGGCGTTGAAGGTGTTGTTGGTGATCGCCAGCGAAGACACCGTCGTGCTCGTGTTCTGCAGGTAGATGTGGTTGTGCGCCGAGCCGGTGAACGTGTTGTTGGTGAACGATGCGGCACCGCTGAGCTGGGTCAGCTGGAGACCTTCGTCGGCCGTCGAGTTGCCGTTGTTGGTCAGGCTCAGGCCGCTCAGCGTGAGGCCGTTCACCGAGGCGCCGTTGATGCCGTCGGCGCCGCTGCCGGAGACGACCATCGAGCTCAGGCTCACCGGGCCGGTCGAACTCAGCAGGACGCCGGTGGTGGTGCTGTTCTGGATCGTGCCGCCGGTACCGGCGGCGCCCGTCCCCGTGACCGTCAGGCCGCCGGCGCCGGTCGTGTTCAGCACGATGCCGCTGGCGGCGCCATTCGAGGCGATGCTGCGGAAGTTCAGGCCGCCGGCGCCGATGGTGGTGTTGGCGACGGTGAGCGCCGTGGCCGTGGTGCTGGCCAGCGTACTGGCCGAACCCGTCGCGGTGACGGTGCCGCCGCCGGTGGCGACGAACGCGGGATTGGCGCCGCTGGTCAGGCTCAGCGTCCCGGTGAAGCCGAAGGTCGAACCGGTATTGCCGGTCAGTTCGACGCCCTTGCCGGCGGTGGCGGTGATCGGACCGTTGAAGGTGCTCGTGATCACGCTGCCGTTGGCCAGGAACGCGGTAGCTGCGGCATTGCTGGTGCTGAGGCTGCTGCCGGCGTTGGCGCTGAACGTGCCGCGCGCACTGTTGAAACGCAATCCCTGCGTCGTGCTGCCGCTGCCCGTGATCGTTGCCGATTGCAGGTCGATGGTCGCCGAATCGAAGTCGATGACCGGACCGCCGCTGCTGACCACGGTGCCCGCGCCCGAGGTCACGGCAAGGCGGAAGCCGAGCCCGCTCGCGGCGTTGAAGGCATTGCTGCTGGTCGCACGCAGTCCGGCGCCATTGGCGTTGAAGATGTCGAGATCGGCGAAGGACAGGTCGCCCGTGACCGCCGTCAACACCATGCCCGAGGTGCCGACGCCATTGCCGGAGGCGCCGACCGCCGTCGTGCCGGCGGACACCGTTCCGAACGGGGCTCCGGCGGCCGTGTCGAAGACCGCGTTGTTGACGAAGATGCCGGCGCCGCCGGTATCGCCGCTCACCGTGTTGTCGGCGAATCCGGTGATCGTGGTCACGCCACCCGCCAGGGTGTCGTTGATCGAGACGCCAGCGGCCGCCGACACGATGTTGGTGTTGTTGCTGAAGTCGATGCCGAGCGTGACCGTGTTGGCGTTGGTCAGGTCGAAGGCGTTGCCGGTATGCGTGCCTGCCACCCAGTTGTTGTTCGCGAACGTCAGGGCCAAGGTGCCGGTGCTGCCGCCGTTGAGGTTGAGGTCCACGCCCTCGGCGCTGGCACCGCGGAAGTCGTTGCCGCTGATGGTCAGCGTCGCCGAACCGGTGAGCGCCGCGGCGCAGGTCAGGTCGATGGCGTTGCCGGCCGTGCTGTTCAGGCTCAGGCCGCGGATCTCGACCGGCATCGCGCAGGAGGCCGAGACGGCGTTGCCGGTGCT
>CALMWD010000296.1 GCA_937873105.1 uncultured Rhodanobacteraceae bacterium | reverse complement strand
CGTGCCGATCAGCTTGAGCACGGCGATCTCGCGGATCTTGTCCATGGTCAGCGTGTAAATGATAAAGGCCACGATCGCTGCACTCACGACGGCGAGGATTGCGAGGAACAGGCCAATCTGGCGCGCCGAGGTGGCGATCAGCTTGCCGACCAGGATCTCCTCCATCTGGGTGCGGGTATGCACCGTGTAGCGTTGCCAACGGCGGATCGTTGCGGCGACCGATTCGGCGTCGACACCCGGTGCGAGTTGCACCAGCACGGCGTTGACGCTGTTGCTGCTTGACTGCGCGTCATTGACCGCTGCCAGCACGCCGGCATCGCCCGGTCGATTGAAGGTCGGGTTGCCGGCGGTGCGGCGGCGACCGCGCCAGATCGCGTCGTTGTCCTTGAGGAACTGCGCCTCCTGGGCATCCTTGAGCGGGATGAAGAGCATCGGGTCGCCGCTTGAGGACACCATGCGCCGCGTCAGTCCGACCACTCTGAAGCGATGGCGACGGATCTCCATCTCGTCGCCGATCCTGAAGCCGCTGGCGAGGTCGGCGACCGCCTCGTAGTGCCCGCGCGTCAGGTGGCGACCGGCCACCAGGTACGGCGGCCAGCCCGGCGACGCCCACGACTCGCCCGGCGCGATGCCGACGACCATGGCGCGCACGTCGCGACCCTGCCGGCGCACCTGCATGGTCAGGTAGGTGATGTTGGCGACGCGCGCGACACCGGGCATCGCGAGAAGGCTGCGGTAGGCATCGTCGGCGAGGCTGGAAGGCTCGGCGTAGGGTCCGAGCGTGTCCTTCTGGACGACCCAGAGATCGGCACCACTGTTGTCCAGCAGCGCCTTGCCGTCGTCGACCATGCCTCGGTACACGCCGGCCATGACCAGAGTGACGCCAATCAGCAATCCCAGCCCGAACCCGGTGAACACGAACTTTCCGAAGCTGTGCAGGATGTCGCGGCCGGCGAGGCTGATCATCTCGGCAGGCCCGGCAAGTGCTCGACGACACGAATGCGCTGGCCTGCGCTCAGGCCGCGTTCGCTGTACGCGACGATACGGTCGCCGACCGCCAGACCCTCGCGCACCTGCACGCGACCCTCAAGGTCGGCTCGGCCCGACGTGATCGGAGCGAACGCGAGTTCGCCGTCGCGGATGCGCCACACCCCGATCTGGGTACCTTGACGATGAAGGGCGGCGTTCGGAACCCAGGGCGACGCCGACAGTGCCGGCAAGTCGATCGTGACTTCGGCCAGTTCACCGAGCGGCGGCAGCGGCTCCGGGCGTTGGTCGAACACGACCTTGGCGAGCACCTCTTCGGTGACGGTGTCGGCGGTCGGTTCCACGCGCAGCACACGACCAGCCAGGATCGACCCATCGCGTGAGCGCAGCGCGATGCCTGCCGGCAAGTCGGCGGCCAGTCCGGTCGCGCTCGATTGGTCGATGCGGACGTTGATCCAGAGACTCTGCGGATCGACGATGTCGATCACCGACTGGCCGGCCATCAGCGTCGATCCCGGTTCGGCATCGCGGCGAATGACGATGCCGGCGATCGGTGCGGTCAAGTCCAGATTGCCACGCTGCGCATTCACGGCCGCCGCTTCCGACCGCACCCGGGCGAGTTCCTCGCGGATCGCACCCAGTGCGGCATCGGCCACCGCAAGTTCCTGGCGCCGTGCGACCAGCGTTTCCTCGCTGACCATGCGCGCGGCATACAGCTTCTCCTGGCGCTGCAATTGGCTCGCGGCCAACTCGCGGCGGGCCGAGGCTTCACGCACGCTGGCCTGGACGCGGCGCACCGCGGCGTCCTGCGCCCGCAACCGATCGTCGAGATCGACCGGGTCCATGGTGCCAACGATCTGGCCGGCATCGACGTGGTCGCCGACATCAACCGTGATGCCTCCGAGACGTCCGGGCAACACCGGGCCGATGCTGACCAAATGGCGTGCCTCGATCGTGCCGATCCCGAAGATCGCGGGCTTCAGTGCCGCGGACTCGACGGTGGTGACGGTCACGGCCACTGGTGCCAGCGGTCCCGAGCGCAATGCGACATAGGCCAGCAACGTCGCCAGCACGGAGATCACGACCACGAGCGCGACGCGGCGCGAAGGCATCGCCCGGAAGTTCATGGGCGAATCTCGATGGCGCGGACATACAAGGCGAAAACCTGAGGTGCGCGGGCGCGGACCAGGGCGACGTCACCGACCAGCAGCGACTGCATCACCAGGCCTTGAAGCGTGCCGATGAACAGGGTGGACGCAGCTTCAGTCGCGATGTCGTGACTGATGTCACCGAGGCGTTTGCCGTTCTCGATGATGCGTCCGAGGCGTTCGCCATAATGTTGCAGCAGGTGCTGTGCGAGCCGCTTCGCGGACGTCATCTCGGCGCGTTGCAGTTCACTGAACAGAATCCGCGGCACGCCCGGATGCTCGGCCACGAAGCCGACGTGCGCCATGAACATCGCCTCCAGTGCAGCGATGGCTGTGGGTGCGGATTGTGCGGCGCGTTCGATACGCTCGATCAGGCGCGTCGCGACCCATTCCATCACCGTCTCGACGAGCGCATCCTTGGTCGGGAAATGCTTGAACAGCGCGCCTTGGGTCAGGCCCATCTGCTTCGCAATCGCCGTCGTCGTGATCTCGGCGGGGTTTTGTCGCGCAGCCAATTCCACCATTGCCACTACGGTGGCGGCACGGCGTTCTTCAGCAGGCAGGGACGTGGGGCGAACACTGGGCATGGCAGCGATCAAGGTAAGTAAGTTATTACTAACCTATGACATCGACACTCAAGTTGCAAGAAGTGACACAGTTGTTGCCAGTCAGCGGCCGGGGAAGGATGCTCTGTCCTAACAATGACGAAACCTGCCGTTGTGGCGAGTTTTGTATCGCCAGCATCTGGAGCACTCCCACCCGGTGCTGAGCTCCCAAGGGAACTCGAGATGCTCTTCGCTTGAGAGCACAATGCCGCAGGAAGATCGACGACTGGCGTGGCGGGAGCGGCCAGTGGGCTGGCGAATTCCGATGATCAGACGCGAACTTTTTCGGTCTTGGTGATCTGCACGATGCGCGACTGGTGCACGACCACTTCGAGTGCGCCGTAGGGCAGGTCGCGCAAGGCTTCGATGACGGCGCGTTCTTCCGGGATCAGGCGCAGGTAGGTTTCATTGCGTTGCGGTCGCAGTTCGGGCACGTCGCGGGATGTGGCCATGGGGTTCTCCTCGGTTGGCTCAGGCGGCGAGGTCGCCGCGGTGGGATTCGAGCAGGAGCTGGTCGCGCAGGGTGCGGCGGTCGAGCACGTCGGCGATCGCGTTGCGCACGTCGGTCATCAGCACGCGGGTGGCGCAGGCCTCGGGATCAGGACAGTCGCTGCAGGCGCGATAGGCGGTGAGGCTGGCGCAGCGGATCGGCGCCAGCGGACCATCGATGGCGCGGATCAGGTCGCCCAGGCCGATCTGTTCCGGCGCCTTCGCGAGCTGGTGGCCGCCCTGCAGGCCGCGTTTGCTGCTGACGTAACCGGCACGCCGCAGCTCCGCCAGGATGACTTCCAGAAAGCTTTCCGGAACCCGCGCCTGTGCCGCCAATTGGTGCGCCGGCAAGGGCGCGTGGCCATGGCGGGCGAGGGTGGTGAGCGCACGCAGCGCGTATTTAGCTTTCATCGTCAGCATGGCGGCAGGCTAGTATTCCGACTGGATTTGTCGGAAATTATGCCCGGACATGTGTCGATCAGCTTTCGGCATATGCGGCCGATCCGGCCTGTCCGACGACCCGAACCACGGGAGTCTCCTGAAACGCCGCTTGCGGGCCGCGCCGATCGGCGCGCCGCAGGCCTCGTCCCCCGAGGTTTTCGATGGTCACCCCCCATGCCCCACGCATCGCCCTGATCGGCGCCGGCTTCAGCGCCCTGTCCCTGCTGCAGCAATGGCGCGAACACGGCACGGTCCTGTCCGGCGCCGTCGTGTACGCCGATCCGCGCGAAGCCTTCACCGGTCTCGCCTATGCCGACGGCGCCGGCCAGAGCCTGCTGAACACACGCGCCGCCGACCTCGGCCTGACCCCGGCGCAGCCCGGCGCCTTCGCCGACTGGCTCGGCCTCGCCGGCGCGGACCGTGACGGCTTCCGTGTCCGCACCGACTACGGCGCCTACCTGCGCGCGCAGTGGGCGGACCTGCTGCAAGCGCCGCCGTTTCCGATCGATCTGGTGCGGCAGCGCGCGCGTTCCGTGCTGCGCGACGGCTGCGGCTTCGTCGTCGAGGCCGGCGATCGGCGCGATCGCTTCGAGGCCGTCGTGCTCGCGACCGGTCCGCTGCCGGCGGCGCCGCTGCCGATGCTCGATGCGGACGTGCCGGCCCATCCGGGCTACATCGACGATCCCTGGCGCGGCGCGTGGTCGGACGGCCTCGATCGCGAGGCGCCGGTGGTCGTGCTCGGTACCGGCCTGAGCATGCTCGACCATGTGCTGCACCTGCGCGGACGCGGACATCGCGCGCCGATCACCGCAATCTCGCGCCATGGCCTGTTGCCGCGGCCGCATCCCGAACGGCGCTTGCCGGGCGAGCCGCTATCGACGGACGTGCGCGCTGGCGAATCGACCCGTGCCCTGCTGCGCGCGCTGCGCTCGGCCTGCGCGTCTCGAACGGACTGGCAGGCGGCATTCGACGCGATCCGGCCGCACATCGCCGAACTCTGGCGCGGCCTGTCGGCGTCGGAACAGGCGCGTTTCCTGCGCCATGCCCGCAGCTA
>CALMWD010000295.1 GCA_937873105.1 uncultured Rhodanobacteraceae bacterium | reverse complement strand
GGACGGCGGTTCCGCCTCGCCAGCCTGTCGAACGGCAACGCCGACCTCGAACGCATCGGCCTGGCGCATCATTTCGAACACCGGATCTCGGCCCGCGACGTCGGCGTCATGAAGCCGGACGCGGCGATCTTCGCGCACCTCTGCGCCTCGCTCGATCTCGCCCCGGCGCAGATCGCGCACGTCGGCGACGATCCCGAGATGGACGTGCTCGGCGCCCGCCAGGCCGGCCTGTTCGCGGTCTGGCTGAATCGTGAAGGCCGCCCCTGGCCGCACGCCGAACCGCCGGATCTGGAAGTATCCGACCTGCACCAGTTGTGCGCCTGGCTCGACGCGCACCCGACCGCATCCACGGAGTGAACCGATGTCCGATGCCATCCGCCTGGTCGCGCTGACCGCGGCCGACCTCGAAGCCCATCTTGCCGCCGCACCCGAGCGCACGCGCCGCTGGGTGGCGAGCCAGGGCTTCAAGGCCCTGCCGTTGACGCATTGCCTGGTCCCGGACGAGCAGGGCGGCATCGCCGAGGCGCTGGTCGGCATCGGCAACGGCCAGGATCTGAACGCACTCGCGCACCTGCCGATGATCCTGCCCCCGGGCGACTACGCCCTGTGCGAGCGCGGGCATCGGCTGGACCCGGCCAAGGCGGCGCTCGGCTTTGCGCTCGGCAGCTACCAGTTCACGCGCTACAAGGCGGCGCGGCGCGAACCGGCACGCCTGCTGTCCCCGCTCGGCAGCTACCTCGACGAAGTCGCGGCGCTCGCAGCCGCCACCGCGCGCACGCGCGACCTCGTCAACACGCCCACCGAACACATGGGGCCGGCCGAACTCGGCGAGGCCGCGCGCGCGATCGCCGCGCGCTTCGGCGCCGACTACTGCGAATGGATCGGCAACGAACTGCTGGACGCGAACTTCCCCGCCATCCACGCCGTCGGTCGCGCCAGCCATCGCGCGCCACGGCTGCTTGAAGTGCTGGCCGGCGATCCGGCGCACCCGGAAGTGGCCATCGTCGGCAAGGGCGTGTGTTTCGATACCGGCGGCCTCGACATCAAGCCGGCCGACGGCATGCGCCACATGAAGAAGGACATGGGCGGCGCCGCGCACGCGATCGCGCTCGCGGAACTGGTGCTGGCGCGGCGCCTGCCGATCCGCCTGCGCCTGCTCGTGCCTGCGGTCGAGAATGCGATTTCGGCGAATGCCTACCGTCCCGGCGAAGTGATCCGCACCCGCGCCGGGCTCACGGTCGAAATCGACAACACCGATGCCGAGGGCCGCGTCGTGTTGTGCGACGCACTGGCCTACGCGGCCGAGTCGAAGCCGGCCCTGATCGTCGATTTCGCGACCCTGACCGGCGCCGCACGCGTCGCCCTCGGGCCGGACCTGCCGGCGCTGTTCGGCAACGACGAGGCGCTGCGCGATCAGCTCGCCGCCATCGGCCGCGAGATCCAGGACCCGGTCTGGCCGATGCCGCTGTGGCAGCACTATCTCACGATGCTCGAGTCCGGCATTGCCGATCTCGCCAACGCCGGCGCATCCAAGCACGCCGGCGCGATCACCGCGGCGCTGTACCTGCAGCGTTTCGTGCCGCCGGCCACGCCGTGGCTGCACCTCGACACCTATGCCTGGAACGACGGCGACCGGCCCGGCCGCCCGCGCGGCGGCGAGGCCATGGGCCTGCGCGCCGTCTACGAATTGCTGAAGCGGCGTTACGCCGGCTAGATCAGTCGACGCGCGTCGCCGCCGGCGCGTGCAGGTCGAAGCTCTTCACGCGCGCCGCCAGGCCCTGGTCGGTGCTGAGCAGGTCGATGGCATCCGCGAGGATGTGGGCGGCCTCGCGCAGCAGGAAGTCGGGCTTGTCCTCATCCTCCTCGTCCTGCGCCTGCTCGGCGGCCTTGGCGCGACGTTCGTCGGCCAGCAGGCCATCGTCGCCGGAGGCGTCGTCGTCCTTGCCCGGCGGATCGATGCCGGCGGCGATGCGCGCGGCCTTGCGCTCGGCGCGCTTCTTCTCGTTGAGGTCGCGTTCGGCGCGGCGCGCGCTTTCGAGCAGCGACATCTCCTTGCGCTCGCGCTGCTTCTTGAACTCGGCCAGGTCTTCGAGCCACCACTTGAACTCCTGGTCCTTGGCGACGCGGGCCTCGTGACGGGGCGCGAGCAAGGGCGTCAGCAGCGACAAGTCGCCGCTGCGCTCGTAGCTGGCCGGCTTCACTTCGCTGTACGGCAGCGCGAAGTCGAGCGCGCTCTCGCCGAAGTCCTCGCTCGCCCAGGCCGTCTGCGGATAGGCGATATCCGGCGCCACGCCGCGATGCTGGGTGCTGCCGCCGTTGACGCGGAAGAACTGCGCGACGGTCAGTTTCAGCTGGCCGAAACGCACGCTCGGGTCGCGCGCGTACTGGTCGAGGTCGATCAGGTTCTGCACCGTGCCCTTGCCGAACGAGTTTTCCCCGATGACCAGGGCGCGACCGAAGTCCTGCATGGCCGCCGCGAAGATCTCCGAGGCCGAGGCCGATTCGCGATCGATCATCACCGCCAACGGGCCGTCCCAGACCGCGCCGGGTTCGTCGTCGCCTTCGATCGTCAGGCGGCCCTGGGCGTCGCGCACCTGCACCACCGGCCCCTGGTCGATGAACAGCCCGGAGAGATCCGAAGCCTCGGTCAGCGAGCCGCCGCCGTTGCCGCGCAGGTCGACGACCAGGCCGTCGATCTGCTTCGTCTTGAGTTCCTCGATCAGCTTGGCGACGTCGCGCGTCGAGCTGGCGTAGTTGGCGTCGCCGCGGCGCGCGCCTTCGAAGTCGTGGTAGAAGGTCGGCAGATGCACGACGCCGATGCGATGCGTGTTCTTGCCGGTGCCGACCTCGATCAGGTTCGATTTCGCGGCCTGCTCTTCCAGGCGCACCTTGTCGCGCACCAGCACGAGCGGTGTCGGCTTGCCGTCCGGGCCGGCGTCGGCGGCGAGCACGTCGAGGCGCACCGTGGTGCCCTTCTTGCCGCGGATCAGGTCGACGACGTCGTCGATGCGCCAGCCGACCACGTCGACCATCGCCCCGCCCTCGCCCTGGCCGACCGCGGTGATGCGGTCGCCGACTTTCAGGCGCTTCGACAGGTCGGCCGGACCGCCCTTCACGATCTGGCGGATGGTCGTGTATTCGTCCTCGCGGCTCAGCACCGCGCCGATGCCCTCCAGCGACAGGCGCATCTGGATGTTGAAGTTCTCCGAGGTGCGCGGCGACATGTAGTTCGTGTGCGGCTCGATCGCCGACGAATAGGCGTTCATGAAGCTCTGGAACACGTCGTCGCCGCCGAGTTCGCGCAACCGCTTCTCGAAACCGGCGTAGCGCTTGTCCAGCGTGTCGCGGATGGCCTTGTCGTCGCGTCCGGCCAGCTTCAGGCGCAGCCAGTCGTTCTTGACGCGCAGGCGCCACAACTCGTCCAGCTCCTTGCCGTTCGACGCCCACATCGCGTTCTCGCGATCGAAGCGGTACTGCTCGTCGACGGTGAAGTCGAAGCCCTTCTCGAGCAGCGCGCGCGCATGCGCGGTGCGCTCGGCGACGCGCTGCAGGTATCGCTGGTAGATCTCGAACGGCGGCTCGATGCGCTGGTCGAAGATGGCGTCGTCGAGCGCATCGGCGTAGATGCGGAACTCGCTGATGTCGGCGGCGGTGAAGAACAGCTTGTCGCCGTCCAGCGATTCCAGGTAGCGGTCGAAGATGGTCTTCGACATCGCGTCGTCGAGCGGCACGCGCTTGTAGTGGAAATTGGTCAGGAAGCGGGTCGCCAGCAATGCCGCCTGGGCCTGCTCGCGGCTCGGCTTGTAGGCTGCCGCCGAGGCCGCCGGCTCGGTCTTGGTCAAGGCCACGCCGAAGGGCGCGACGACGAAGGCGATGGCGGCGATCAGACGCAGATTCATGGCAGTTCCCGATACGGCATTGACAGGTGCGACAGTAACCGAATCCGAAGGTTCCGACGGGTGCCGTCAGGCATAGCCGGCGGCATGGGCCATCTGGTCGGCGTGGTAGGAGGAACGGACGAGCGGACCGGAGGCGACGTGGCTGAAACCCATCGCGTAACCGATCGTTTCAATCTGCTTGAACTCTTCCGGCGTCCAGTAGCGTTCGACCGGATGGTGGTGGCGCGACGGCTGCAGGTACTGGCCGACGGTGATCATGTCGACATCGTGGGCACGCAGGTCGGCGAGCGCCTCGCGCACTTCGTCCAGCGTCTCGCCGAGGCCGAGCATGATGCCGGACTTGGTCGGGATGGCCGGATGCTCGGCCTTGAACTGCTTGAGCAGACGCAACGACCAGTCGTAGTCGGCGCCCGGCCGCACCTCGCGATAGACGCGGCGCACGGTTTCGAGGTTGTGGTTGAACACGTCCGGCGGATTCGCCGCCAGCGCGGCGAGCGCGCGTTCGACGCGCCCCTTGCCACGGAAGTCGGGCGTCAGGATCTCGATCTTGATGTCCGGGCTCAGGGCGCGGGTTTCGCGGATGCACTCGGCGAAATGACCGGCGCCGCCATCCGTCAGGTCGTCGCGATCCACCGAAGTGATGACGACGTAGCGCAGCTTCATGTCGGCGATGGTCTGCGCCAGCTGCTTCGGTTCGCTCGCATCCGGCGGCTTCGGGCGACCGTGGGCGACGTCGCAGAACGAACAGCGGCGCGTGCACACCTCGCCGAGGATCATGAAGGTGGCCGTGCCCTTCGAGAAGCATTCGTGGATGTTCGGGCACGAGGCTTCCTCGCACACCGTCACCAGCGCGTTTTCGCGCAGCTTGTGCTTGAGCAGTTCGACCGCGTTGGTGCTCGGCAGGCGCACGCGGATCCAGTCCGGCTTGCGCAGCAGCGGGCGCTCGGCATCGAAGGTCACCGGGTTGCGGGCGATCTTGTCGCGCGCGACCTGCTTGGCGCCCGGCGTCAGGCTCGGCGCGTCGACGAGATTGAGCGGGATGGACTTGTTCGAGGCGTCGGTCATGTCAGGCGTCCGCGGAATCGGGCAGGCGCGGCTCAGCCGTCGTCGCGACGAAACCGAATTGGGCGCAGAGGGCTTGGATCAGGTCGGCCGCGACCACGGGCAGTTCGCCGGGGCCGCCGCAGTCTAGCACCTGGGTCACGGCCAGCCCCTGGTAGCCGCAGGGATTGATGCGTGCGAACGGTTCGAGGTCCATGCACACGTTGAAGGCCAGGCCGTGGAAGGAACTGCCGCGGCGCACGCGCAGGCCGAGCGCCGCGATCTTGGCATCGCCGACGTAGACGCCGGGCGCGCCCTCGCGGCGCACCGCGTCGATGCGGTAGCGCGCCAGGGTGTCGATGAGGGCCTGCTCGATGCGATGCACCAGTTCGCGCACGCCGATTCCGAGGCGGCGCAGGTCGAACAGCGGGTAGGCGACGATCTGGCCGGGGCCGTGATAGGTCACCTGGCCGCCGCGATCCACCGGCACCACCGGAATGTCGCCTGGAAACAGCACGTGCTCCCACTTGCCGGCCTGGCCGAGCGTGAACACCGGGTCGTGCTCGAGCACCCAGAGCTCGTCGATCGTGTCGGGACCGCGACGATCGGTCAGGCGCTGCATCGCGCGCCAGACCGGCTCGTAGGGCTGGCGCCCGAGCTGCCGAACCTGCAGCGGTCGTGGGTTCAGAGCGTCCACTTCACCGCCGGATGCGCGCGCAATTCACGCTGCACGGCATCGTAGGTCTCGCGGTCCGGACACTGGAACGCAACCGTGACCGAGACGTAGCGGCCTTCGCGTGAAGGTCGCTGGCGCAGGGAGCCGGGAATCACGTCCACGCCGACACCCGCCAGCACGTCCGGCACGATGTGCAGGAGCCCGGCATCGGCCGCGCCCATGGCGCTCACTTCCAGGGTGGCCGGAAACGTGAAGCCACGCTCCGTCGCTTGTTCCGTCATCGCTCACTCGCCATCGTCGAACCACAACCAGACCGAATCGCTCATGCGCTTGAAGAAGCCGCCTTCGGCGTAGTTCTCGAGCGCGACGAGCGGCGCTTCGTAGACGGTCTGACCGTCCAGCGCGAGCTTGAAGGTGCCGACGGCCTGGCCCTTGTTCAAGGGCGCCGACAAAGGTTTTTGCACATTCATCGTGGCCGCCAGGCGGGCGTAGGCGCCGCGCGGCAGCGTCACCAGCACCGGCTGCGCCACGCCCAGGCTGGCCTTGGCTGCTTCACCGTGCCACAGCGCGACTTCGCTGATCTGGGCCATGGCTTCGTAGACCTTGTGCGTCTCGAAGAAGCGGAAACCGTAGTTCAGCAGGGCATGCGCCTCGTCGGCGCGGACCTTCTCGCCGGCCGTATTCATCACCACCGCGATCAGGCGCGTGTCGCCGCGCTTGGCCGAGGCCGCGAGGCAGTAGCCGGCCTGGCTGAGGTGCCCGGTCTTGATGCCGTCCACGCTCGGATCGCGCCACAGCAGGATGTTGCGGTTGCGCTGGGTGTGGTTGTTCCAGGTGAACTCCTTGAGCGCGTAGTGCGCGTACTCCTCCGGGAAGTCGCGGACCAGCGCGCGCGACAGTTCGGCGATGTCGTGCGCGCTCATGTAGTGGTCCGGGTCGTACAGCCCGTGTGCATTCACGAAATGCGAGTTCTTCAGTCCGAGCTTCTCGGCGTACTGGTTCATCAGCGCGGCGAAGGTCGCTTCCGAGCCGGCCACGTGTTCGGCGATGGCGATCGAGGCGTCGTTGCCGGACTGGATGATCATGCCCTTGAGCAGGTCGCCGAGGGGCACCTGCGAGTTCAGCTCCAGGAAGCTGGTCGAGCCGTCGGTGACGGCGCCGCCGTGGCGCCAGGCGTTCGCGCTGATCGTGACCAGGTCGCTGTCCTTGATCTTGCCGGCCCTGCGCTCGGCGGCGACGACGTAGGAGGTCATGACCTTGGTGAGCGATGCC
>CALMWD010000294.1 GCA_937873105.1 uncultured Rhodanobacteraceae bacterium | reverse complement strand
TCGCCGCCCACGGCGACTGAGCCGGCGACAGCGCCAAAGGTCAGGGGCGGCGGCGGCGGTTCGCAGCGGATTCATCCGCGCCGTCGAAGATAGGCGGCGCGCTGCATGTCGCCGCGCCCCAACCTGGAGTGTTTATGCGCATTGCCCCGTTGCTGTTTGCCGCGGCCCTGGCCGCGAGCCTGCCCGCCCATGCCGTCGATGCCTACCTGGGCGCCGGCATCACCCAGGCGCCGGACGAGGACGAAGTCCGCGTCGGTCCCGGTGCCGTGCTGAAGGAGGACAACGATGCCTTCTCGCGCTTCTTCGGCGGCGTCTGGATCAACGAAAACTTCGCGGTCGAAGCCGCGTACCACGACTTCGGGCGCAGCCATCTCGAAGCCGGGGCCGACCTCGGCTACGACGCCGAAGCCGACGGCTGGTCGCTCGGCCTGGTCTACGAGTACGGCGATGCCGCCTGGGCGCCCTACACCAAGGTCGGCTGGTTCAGCGCCGACATCGACGGCGAGATCACCACGATCGCCGGTCCCGAGCGCTTCAGCGACTCCGAGGACGGCCTGATGCTGGAAGCCGGCGTGCGCTGGACGCCGAACGACACCTTCTCGCTGCGCGGCGGCTACGAATGGTTCGACTTCGGCGACGGTGGCGACGGCGGCCTGACGATCGCGGCCCAGGTCTCGTTCTGATCAGCCCTGCTTCGGCGGCCCGATCGGGACGGGCGTGATCTTGTCGCCGCTCGCGGCATCGCGGAGGGCCGCGGGGCCGCGCTTCTCGACTTCCTCGATGCGCAGGATGGCCTGGATCGGCAGGTGCAGGGCCTTGGTGTCCTTGAACTCGTCGCGCAGCTTTTCCTCGGACGGGTCGACGATCAGGCTGCTCGCTTCCTCGAAGACCAGGTCGGCGATGGTCGTGAAGCCCCACAGGTCCGAGGACTGCACCGAGCGGGCGTAGAGTTCGTAACTCTTGCCCTGGTTCAGGAAGGTGATCTTGTACAGCGGTTTCTTGCGCATGCGGGGATTCTGCCGCGCCATCGGAACCGCGCCAATGCGCGCCACGTGAAATCCCGGGAGCCGCCATGCACTGTTACGTCTACCGCAGCCAGAAGCGCGACGACACCTATGTCTACCTGCGCGAACGCGACGCCTTCGGCCTGTTGCCGGCCAACATCGCTGGCCCGCTCGGCGACCTGCATTTCGTGCTTGCGGTCGAACTGACCCCGGAGCGAAAGCTCGCCCGCGAGGACGCCCACGTGGTGCGCGCCAACCTCGCCGTGCGCGGCTTCCACATCCAGTTCCCGCCCAAGGTCGAGGGCGAGCTCGCGAACTGAGCCGAGGCACCCTCGGGGCGCACAGGAGGAGAGATCATGATCACCACATCGAAAGGCCGGATCGGCGCGATCGTCGCCATGTTCCTGCTGGGCGGCACCGCAGCGCAGGCCGCCAACGTCTACAAGTGCAAAACCAAGGATGGCGGCGTGGTGGTGTCGAACACGCCCTGCGCGCGCGGTGCGGAACCCGATGCCAAGCTCAGCTCTGGCACCAGCAGCAGCGCCGTCGCCTATGCGACGCCGTGCGAGCGCGTCGAAGCCACCGGCACCGGTCTGGTCCAGATTGCGGCCAGGCTGACGCCGCAACAGGTGCGGGCCGTCGAGGCCGAGGCCTTCGGGCGCCTGAACTCGGCCGGCGCATCGCGGATCCTCGCCGAAATCGGCCGCGGCGGCGTGTTGCGCGTTTGTGCCTTTTTCCCGGGCGGCGATTCGTTCGAGACACTGATCGAGCCCCATGGCCTGGTACGTCGCGACGGCCAGGTCGATCCCGACGATCCGGCCCTGCGCGCCTCTGCGCCGCGCCGCAGCGGCAGCGAGATCTGCCGGGCCGAGATCGAGGCCTGCCGCAGCCGCGGTTCCTCCCTCGATACCGGGCGCGAGGAGTGCATCGCCCGCATCGGCCAGTGCAGTGGCGACGCGTGCTGTCCGAAGGACTGCTTCGATGCCTATTGGCAGCCACCGTACGACCACGTCGCCGGGCTGGCGGCGATGGATCGATCACGCGCTTGCCAGGCCATGCGCTGATTGCACCAACGTGGCGCATTCAAACGCACAAGGATGGGGCGCAGTCGCCAATCCCGCTAGCATCGTCGCCCTGAACAATCCGCGGCCTGTCGGCCGCCTGCGGAGGGAGCAGCGATGAGCCAGATCCACGACCTGTTGAACGACGACCTCGATCCCAGCGAAACCCGCGAGTGGATGGAGGCGATCCATGCCGTCATCGGCCGCGACGGCGCCGAGCGCGCCCACTTCCTGATGGAGCGCATGGTCGACGAAACCCGTCGCGCCGGCGGTCATCTGCCGTTCCCGATGACCACCGATTACGTCAACACCATTCCGCCCTCGCGCGAAGCGAAGTCGGACGGCGACGCGGCGCTGGAATGGCGCATCCGCTCGATCCTGCGCTGGAACGCCATGGCCATGGTCGTGCGCGCGAACCGCAAGCCCGGCGAACTCGGCGGCCACATCTCCTCGTTCGCGTCGAGCGCGACCCTGTACGACGTCGGCTTCAACCATTTCTGGCGCGCGCCGAGCGCGAACCATCCGGGCGACCTGCTGTACATCCAGGGCCATTCCTCGCCGGGCATCTATGCGCGGGCCTTCCTCGAGGGCCGCATCCGCGAAGACCAGATCGACCATTACCGCATGGAGGTCGACGGCAAGGGCGTGTCGAGTTACCCGCATCCGTGGCTGATGCCGGACTTCTGGCAGACCCCGACCGTGTCGATGGGCCTCGGCCCGATCAGCGCGATCTACCAGGCGCGTTTCTTCAAGTACCTCGAACACCGCGGCCTGATGCCGGAATCCGACCGCAAGGTCTGGTGCTTCATGGGCGACGGCGAATCGGACGAGCCGGAATCGCTGGGCGCGATCGCGCTCGCGGGGCGCGAGAAGCTCGACAACCTGGTCTTCGTCATCAACTGCAACCTGCAGCGCCTCGACGGCCCGGTGCGCGGCAACGGCA
>CALMWD010000293.1 GCA_937873105.1 uncultured Rhodanobacteraceae bacterium | reverse complement strand
CATCTGGGTGGCATGGGTCCAGGGCTTGGTGCGGTTCGCGACCAGCGCGACCGGGAACTTGCGACGCTTGATCTGCGGCAGTTCCGCCAATTCGGCGAAAAAGGCTTCGGAGGCTTCGAGGTCGATCACCGAAGGCATGACCGGGATCACCAGCGCATCGGCCACTTCCAGCAGTTCGGCGACCTCGCCGATGCGGATGCCGGCGGCGGTGTCGATGATGCAGCGCTTGGTGCCGCTCGGCACTCGGGCGGTCGCCTTCGGCCCGACCTTTCCGGCCATGCCCAGCACCGGATGCACGAGCGCCGCGCGCTTCTCGGCCCAGTGCAGGGACGAGCCCTGGCGATCGCAGTCGATCAGGACCGTTTCCTTGCCCGCGGTCGCATAAAACGCCGCCAGATTGGTCGCGACCGTGGTCTTGCCGCAACCGCCCTTCGGACTCGCAATCAGGATCGTGCGCATGGCCCTGCTCCGTCTGCCGTTTCCCGAACGATAGCGGCTGCGGGGCGAGCGGCCAAACCCGCCCCGCTCATGGTGTTACTCGAAACCCGATTCGAAGACGGGGTCGGCGGAGCGGAGCTGGATCAGCAACGTCGGGAAGGGCGTACTTCCCTGATCGGTCACCGGCACGGTCCACGCGCTGGCCAACGAGCATCCGCCGCGATAGACCGACGTGCCGACCGGGCAGGCGAGATCGTCATAGACCTCGTCGATGTAGCGCCCGACGGTGTCGGTCGACAGTTTGACGGCGTAGTACCCCGCCGAACCCGCCGAGTCGTTGGGCATCACACGGGCCCAACCGTCGATGTTCGTGACCGTTGCACCGATCCAGTTACCGCTCAGCCCCCAATGATCCAGGGCGACCCCGGACACGGGCTGGCCGCTCAACTCATCGACGACCCGCGCCATCCTGGATTGCTCGGGCAGCAGACTGAAGTCGATGCCCGTGTGCAGTTGTCCGAGCTGGGTCGTCAACGATTCCGCGCTGGCCAATGCGCACGAGGCATAGTCGGACATGTAATAGGTGCCACAATTCACGCCCCGGTACAGCTGACGATAGACACCCCAGGTCTTGACGGCCCAATAGTGGGTGCCCTCCGGCGCGTCGATGAACTCGTAGTCTCCGTTCGACGCATAGACCGTGTGTTGGGACAGCACCTGTCCGACCGCGTTGAGCCGAATCAGGTTCACGCTACCGAGACCGTAGTTGCCGTCCAGTATCTCGACTCGTCCAGCCAAGCTGGCCGATGCCGCCAGCGCGGCGTCGACCCCCCGAGTGGCCGGACTGTTGATGTCGAACACCATCGGCACGGCCGGTGGACAATAGAACAACGGCTGCGCGTTTTCGCAAGCGATGTTGTCGTGCAACTCGTCCTGGCGGCCCGAAGCCTTGAAGTGGAGGAAGTACACGGCCGGATGGATGGCATCAAATCGGTAGCGACCCAGCGCATCCGTCGTCGTCCACTGCTGGCCGTTCGCATTCATCACGACGACGGTCGCATCGGCGATTCCCAGACCGTCTTCTTCGCGGGTGACCCGTCCTTCCAGGCTCGGATAAGGCTTCATGTCGACCGCGAATTCCACGGCGGTTTCCGGCGTGGACACGACCTGCCCCGACCACAGTTCCTGAGTGCAATCCGACGCACAATCCGGGCCGCCCAGCACCTTCGAGAAGGCGGCTGATGCCGATACCACGACCCGGAACATGCCGGCCGCCAGCGGCCCGACATGGACTCGTCCGTCGGCACCGCCGTAGTAGGTGCCCTGGTGCGCGCCGTTCGAGGTGTAGAGGGTCACTTGCGCATTCGCGGCCGGGGCCCCCTTCTTGGACACCCGGAAAGTGAAGTGTGGTAGCGGCCGCAGCTGGGCGTTGGCGCTGGTGGCCTCGCCGGCCACGGTGAGAATTTCATTACCGGACCCCGGGGGGCATGGATTTGATGGGCAAGCAACATCGTCCCAGCGCTCGCGGGCATACCGAGGATGCCTGAACTCGAGTCGCCAAGCCCTTGCGGGCACGCTGTCCAGACGATATCGGCCGTTGCTGTCGGTTTCGACCGATCGCAACGTGTGCTGTTCCGATACGTCTTCCGCGGCGATCGCTGTCACGACGACGCCGCCGATCGGCATGCCACTGGATGCATCGACGACCACGCCGGCCAGCGCCGACGGGCTGGCGAGCACGATGTCGACGTCCTCGACGCTGGCCTCCATCGTGGCCGCGACGGCAATCGCCCCCGGGTCGCAGAACAAGAAGCTGCTGGAGTTCGTGGATGCACAGGCCGCCGAAGGATAGATGGTCGGCACGAACTTGTTCTGGGGGGGCGTGTAGTAAGCCGGATCAACCCGGATATAGAAGTCCCCGGGATCGTAGACGCCGACTACATAGTTTCCCTGGCTGTCCGTGTAGTCCGACCATCCATAACTCGACGACACCGGGATCGGACTGACATAGGCGTTGCTCACACCAGCCCCATCACTCGCCCGCGTTACTCGCCCGGAAATCGATCCCGCGAGCACCGACTTGGCGATGGCGAGCGTGCCCACGCCACCCTTGCGTTCGAGTTTGATGAGAAACGTCTGGCCGGCGGTCTTGGCGTCGAGGCCGACGATCGAGCCGAGGCCGACGGTGTCGTCGGAAATCTGCTTGGATTCGGCGCCAATGTCGCGGCAATCGCGATAGACGCTGAGCTTCGTGTCGAACTCGCTGACCAGCGTATCGAAGGCCCAGTAGCCCTTGCCCGGCGCGACCACGCGCAGCCAGGCGACGCCGTCGCGATTCATCTCGATGCGCAGCGGCTGGCCGAGCGGATGCTCGATGGCGCGTGCGCAGTCGGCGGCCGCGGTCTCGTTGCCGCTGACCGACCAGTGCGACGGATATGGCTCGTCGATCCGCCACTGCCGCGACATCGTCCGCTTGGCGCGCTGCTCCGTCGCGACGCGCTCGACGGCCTGGGCGAATGCGTCCATCAACTGCATGCGCGAGTCGCCGGCGTCGCGCCAACCCTGCTCGGCGCGTTTCGCCTTCGCCTCGCGCTCTTGCCGCAGCAGCGCATCGATCGACGGCCCGCGCTCGAAACCTTCGATCTGGTTCAACTGCATCATCGCCCGCGCATAGCGGAACTGGCGCTGGTGCAATTCGTCGAGATCGGCGGACGGCGTCGCCGCGATGGTGGTCACGGCCGGGGCGAGCAGCAGGCGCGCGCGAAGCAGGGTCAGGAACATGATGGATCCGGGGTCTTGGAAGGATGAGTGCGCTGACCGAATCCCCCGATCCGGCCCAGGGCCCGCAGAATGCCGGCCGAGGCGATCGGCGTGGCCCGCCGGATCGCGGCGCGCAGTCTAGCGCAGGCGCCACGCGCGTCCGAAATCACCGGCCCGCGGACCGCGGTCGGCCCCGATGGCCAGGGCTCAGTCCAGAAAGCCGGCCTTCACCGCGCGCAGCAACTGGTTCGGATCGCCAACCGGCAGATCCGGCCGATGCCCCTGCGCGATCGTCCAGATGATGGTGCCGCCCAGTCCCTGCGCGCGCACGTAGTTGCCCTTGGCGGCGATCGAAGCGGCGTTCTCGTAGGTCAGGTAGTTGCAGCGCGCGCCGACCGGCCCGACGCCGCCGGCCGAACTGAGCCAGGGCGCGGATGCGGCCGCGTCGTAGTTCGCGCTCATGCCGGGCAGGTAGTTCGCGACGATGTTGCGGTAGCTGAAGGTGCCGTCGCTGCCGACGATGTCGCCGCCCTGCGTCACCTGATCGGGCGCGGTCACGCGCTGGTAGCAGGTGCCGTAGAAGCCGGTGCCGACCGCGAGCTTGGCCGCGGGCACGCCGGCGCCGAGGTAGTAGTTGATGCTCGCCGTCACCGAGCTGGGCGTGTTGCCCTTGTGCGCGGCCAGGGCCGAGGAATGCCAGCTCCACCAGCCGAAATCCTCGTAGACCATGCCGTAACTCATCACCGCGATGCGGTCGAGCACGTCGGCCATGGCGTCCATGAAGGCGGCATCACCGGTCGGCGGCGACAGGTTCGTGTTGATCCAGCCGACCGGCATGGTCAGCAGCAGGTTCGGCCGCTGCGCACGCAGGGCCTGGGCCAGCGCCAGCAGCGGCGCCTGGTCCTGGGTGTCGATCGGTTCCCAGTCGAGGTCGAGTCCGTCGGCGCCGTACTGGTCGACCTTGGCCAGCAGGTTGGCGACGAAGGTCGCGCGCGAGGCCGGACTGGCCGCGGCGGCGCGCCAACCCGCGATCTCGCCGGCACCGCCGATCATCAGGATGGCCTTGCGGTTCGCCGCCTGCGCCGCGTCGATCACGCCCTGGGCCCAGATCGGTCCATTCACCGGATCGATGTCGAAGTGATCGGTCAGGGTCGCGTCGGCGTTCGGGATCAGGCGACCGACCATCAGATGCGTGATCGAGGCGAAGTCGATGTCCGCGGTCGCCAGCAGGTGGCGTTCGTAGCCGACGTGGTAACCCATGACCCAGCGCGGGGATGCGGGCGGCGCGAGGCCGCCTTCGAAACCGTCCTCGAACAGCGGCGTCTCCGGCCCTTGAGCAGGCTCGGGCTGCAGACCGGGAACACGCTTTCCTCGAACAGCCGCTCCACCAGCAGGCCCGGATAGTCCCCCGTCCCGAAGCGGATCGCGAGGTCGACGCCGTCCTCCGCGAAATAGCGCCAGAACGCCTGCGCCGATTGCGACCACAAGGCATGCCCCAGGCCATCGATCGCGCACCATTCGACCGGGCGCGTGCACTGGTCGTAGGCGACGCAAGGTGCGGGCGTCGTGTTGGTCGTGTTCGCCGCGCAGTTCTGGGTCGCCAGATGGTTGTTGCGGATGGCTTGGCCGGTGGCGTAGTCGACCCCTTTCGTCTGGTCCAGCATGCCCCAGACCAGCATCGTGCCCGGCAGGTTGCAGCTGACGCCGCCGTTGCCGGTGTAGGTGAAGTCGCCGACCGAGTACAGCGAACCCGAATGGATGCCCATCTTGCGGATCACGCCGGCGCCGAGCCGACAGCCCAGCGCCTGGGCCATCGTGCCGCCGCCGCTGAAGCCGACCAGGTATACCCGCGCCGGATCGATCGTGATGCCGGCCACGCCGTAGTTCGCGATGACGGCCTGCACGAAGCGGCCTTCGTGGCCGCGGCCGGCGTCGGTCCAGTATTCGAAACTGCCGCCGGCCGAACTGAGATAGCTGAACGCGGCCGCGCCGTTCGCCTGCGCCTCCAGCGGCAGCGCGGCGCGGATGCCTGCCGCCGTGCCGCCGTCGCCATACAGCACGATGATCAAGGGCAAGTGCTGGGCGCTGCCGCCGGTCGGGTAGCTGTGCAGCGTGCTGCGCTGGATCGCATCGACCGTGTAGTTCCGGGCTTGCGTGGTGTAACCGGCACCGGCGAGCACGGGCCCCGCGAGCGCCAGCAGCAGGATCGACAGACAGGAAGCGAACGATCGGTCCACGGTCGGACTCCGGCAGCGCTGCAGGGGCGGATTTCACTACAGACGCCGATCGCCTGCACGACATGTCATCGCGCGGGCAGGCCGGTCGGCCCGAACGCTCGTTCGGGCCGCAGCCCGGGGGCGGCTGCTAAACTCCGCGACCTTTTTTGGCAGCACCGAGACTCGACATGGCCGTTCCCGCCGAGCAGCTTGACCGTTCCTACACCCTGGAAGACAAGTACACGCGCCGCGAAGGGCGCATCTTCCTGAGCGGCGTGCAGGCGCTGGTGCGGCTGCCGATCATGCAGGCGCTGCGCGACCAGGCGGCCGGCCTGAACACCGCCGGCTTCATCTCCGGCTACCGCGGCTCGCCGCTCGGCGGCTTCGACCTGGAATTGTGGAAGGCCAAGAAGCACCTGGAATCGCAGAAGGTGAAGTTCACTCCCGGCCTGAACGAGGACCTCGGCGCGACCATGGTCTGGGGCTCGCAGCAGACCAACCTGTTCCAGGGCGCGAAGTACGACGGCGTGTTCTCGATGTGGTACGGCAAGGGCCCGGGCGTGGACCGCTGCGGCGACGTGTTCAAGCACGGCAATGCCGCCGGCACCTCGAAGTTCGGCGGCGTGCTCGCGCTCGCGGCCGACGACCACGCCTGCCGCTCCTCGACCCTGCCGCACGGCTCGGAACACGAGTTCGTCTCGGCGCTGATGCCGATCCTGAATCCGGCCGGCGTGCAGGACATCCTCGACATGGGCCTGCTCGGCTGGGCGATGTCGCGTTTCACCGGGCGCTGGGTCGGCTTCAAGACCATCGCCGAAACCGTGGAATCCTCGGCTTCGGTCAACGTCAATCCGCACCAGCTCGACATCGTGCTGCCGGACGACTTCGCGCTGCCGCCGGGCGGGCTCAACATCCGCTGGCCGGACCCGCCGCTCGACCAGGAAATGCGCCTGCACAAGTACGCGGTCGCCGCGGCCGAGGCCTTCGCCCGCGCCAATCGCATCGACAAGACCGTGATCGACTCGCCGCGCGCGCGCTTCGGCATCGTCACCACCGGCAAGAGCTACCTCGACGTGCTGCAGGCGCTGGAGTACCTCGACAAGGACCGGCGCATGGCCGAAGACATCGGCATCCGCGTCTACAAGGTCGGCATGACCTGGCCGCTGGAACCGATCGGCATCCGCAACTTCGCGCGCGGTCTCGAGGACATCCTGATCGTCGAGGAAAAGCGCAGCTTCATCGAGTCGCAGATGAAGGAGGCGATGTACAACTGGGACCATGCCACGCGCCCGAGCATCGTCGGCAAGTACAACGAGGCCGGCGACTGGGTCCTGCCCAGCACCTCGGAACTGACCCCGGCGATGATCGCGATGGCGATCGCCGCCCGCCTGGCGCGCTTCTTCACCAGCGAAACCATCCAGGACCGCCTGAAATGGATCGCCGAGAAGGAGAAGGAACTCGCCGCCCCGCGCGCCAACTTCCCGCGCGCCGCGCACTACTGCTCGGGCTGCCCGCACAACTCCTCGACCGTGGTGCCGGAAGGCTCGCGCGCGCTCGGCGGCATCGGCTGCCACTACATGGTCACCTGGATGGACCGCCGCACCGACACCTTCACCCAGATGGGCGGCGAAGGCACGACCTGGTGCGGCCAGGCGCCGTTCACCGACGAGAAGCACGTCTTCCAGAACCTCGGCGACGGCACCTATTTCCATTCCGGCTCGCTGGCCATCCGCCAGGCGATCGCGGCCAAGGTCAACATCACCTACAAGATCCTCTACAACGACGCCGTGGCGATGACCGGCGGCCAGCCGGTCGACCGCCCGCTGACCGTGCCGGCCATCGCGCACCCGGTCCGCGCCG
>CALMWD010000292.1 GCA_937873105.1 uncultured Rhodanobacteraceae bacterium | reverse complement strand
GGATGTCCGCGGCCATCAGCACCGGGTACATGTACAGGCCGGCGCTGATGCCGGCATCGACATCGACCCCTTCGGCCACGTTCGCGTCCACCGCCGCCTTGTAGGCGTGGGCGCGATTCAGCAGGCCCTTGCCGGTGACGCAGGTCAGCAGCCAGGTCAGTTCCGGAATCTCCGGGATGTCGGACTGGCGATAGAACATCACCCGCGCCGGATCGAGCCCGAGGGCCAGCCAGGTCGCGGCGATCTCGAGCGTCGAGCGCTGCACCCGGACCGGATCCTGCGTCGAGATCAGCGCGTGGTAGTCGGCGAGGAAGAAGTACGAATCGACGCCGGCATCGCGACTCGCTTCGATCGCCGGCTTGATCGCGCCGACGTAGTTGCCGAGATGCGGGGAACCGGTCGGCTTGATGCCGGTGAGGACACGACGTTTGGACATGGGGATCAGATTCCGCTGAACAGTAGATCGAGACCGCGCGTCATCAGGTCGCGCGAAGATTCAAGATTGGCGACGCGCTTGCGCATCAGCCGCGCCGGTACGGCCGCGAGCTCCGGCAGGTACACGACGAACTCGGTGTCGTCGAGGACCACCACCGGCATCAGGGTGGTCGCCGGCTTGCCCTCGACCACTTTCGCCATGCCGATGGGCGCGACGACGACGGTGTTCAGGCCGCTCAACAAATCCGACTGCAGCACGACGAAGTACGGGACACGCTGGCGCGTGCGCGCATCCTCGTTGTGGAACACGTCGAAACGCCGCATCAGAACATCCTCAGCCCGTCGCTCCACAGGCCGTCGCGTTCGATGTGGCGGTTGTAGGCGTCGATCGCCTCGCGGTTCTCGGCCAGCCATTGCTCGGCGCGCTTGCGCCTGACGATCTCGGCCAGCGCCTTGTTGAGCTCGGCCGACAGGTTCAGGTCCAGCGCCTTGGCTTCGGCGAGCAGGTCGGCCTGCAGGCTCAGGTTGGTCGGCTTCTTGGCGTTGTTGGTCATGGCACGCGCGCGAGTCATGCGCATAGGTTATGCGCATGGATCGACCGCCACAAGCGCCAAGGCGGCTGAATCGCCGCTGTTCGCCAACGCCTTCGAGCAGGAACCGCAACCCCGGAGCGGGCATCCCATCGTTGCAGACCTCACCCACGACGGAGGCGACGATGAAAGCGATGTTCGGACTGATCCTGGCCCTGGCCGCCACCACGACCCAGGCGCATGTGCACCGCCTGGTCGACCTGCAGCTGGTCGACCGCGATACCGGCCGCGTGCTCGAGGTGCATCACAAGAATGGCCGCGCCTATGTCGCCGGCGAACCCGGCCATCGCTACGCGGTGATGATGCAGAACCGCACCGGCGAACGCGTGATGGCCGTGCTCAGCGTCGACGGCGTGAACGCGGTGACCGGCGAGACCGCCGATCCGTACCAGGGCGGCTACGTGCTCGGTCCGTACGAGCGCGCCGAGATCAACGGCTGGCGGAAGTCGATGAGCGAGGTCGCGCAGTTCGTGTTCAGCGCGCCGGAATGGAGTTACGCCGCGCGCACCGGTCGTCCGCAGAACGTCGGCGTGATCGGCATCGCGGTGTTTCGCGAACGCGCGCCGGTCTACGCGCCGCAGCCGCCCATCCATCGCGACGACGACCGGCGCCGCAAGAACGCGCAGGCGCCGTCCGCCGCGCGCGAAGCCGAGGCCATGGCCCAGCGCGGCCAACCCGCGCCGGCGGCCGGTGCCACAGCCGATGCCGCCGCACCGCATGCCAAGCACCAGCGCAGCGAAGGTTTCGCCTCGGAGCTCGGCACCGCACACGGCCAACGCGAATGGTCGCAGGTCAACACGACGCGGTTCGAACGCCGCTCCTCGCGCCCGGACGAGATCGTCGAAGTGCAGTACGACACCTTCGAGCACCTGGTCGAGCGCGGCGTGATCCGCCAGCCGCGCTGGGGCCGCGAAGAACCGCGCGCCTTCGCCGGCGGCTTCGTGCCCGATCCCTAGGACTCAGGCCGGCTGGCGCGTGATCCGCCACGCGCCGAGGCCGCCGCAGAGCGCGCCGGTCGCAAGCAGGATCGCGATCGGCGTCGCCATGTCCGCAAACGAGAAGCCGCGCCAGATCGCCCCCTCGATGCCGAGCACCGCCCACTTCACCGGGCTCAGGTTCGACAGTTGCAGCTTC
>CALMWD010000291.1 GCA_937873105.1 uncultured Rhodanobacteraceae bacterium | reverse complement strand
AAGCTGGAACTGCGCGAGGCCAAGGAACGCCGCGACATCGCCAACAACCCGCGGCCGATCGGCCCGGCCGACCAGCAACGCACGGCCGAACTGCTGTCGCGTGCCCGCGACTACGCCCGCAACGGCGACCTGTTCGGCGAGCCCGGCGCGAATGCGATCGACGCCTACAACAACGTGCTGCGCATCGACCCCAACAATGCCGAGGCCCGCGCCGGCCTGGCGGCCTTGCCGGCGCGCGCGAAGGAACTGTTCGACCAGGCCATGGGCGGCAATCGCCTGAACGCGGCCTACGAATACTTCGACGCGGTGCGCGAACTGGCTCCGAACGATGCCGGCATCGGCGCCATGCGCGACCGCCTGGTGCGCGCCTACGTCGACCAGGCCAAGCGCCAGCATGCCGGCGGCGAGATCGACAAGGCCAAACGCTCGGCCGCGAAGGCGCGCGAACTCGCGCCGAACTCGCCGGTCACGGCCGAACTCGCCAACCTGCTCTGACCGCCATGTGTGGCGCCGCATCGCCATCGCTGGAGGCGCCGTGCACGTGCGCCACACGCTGATTCGCCTGCTGCGCGTTGCCGCGTTGTCGCTGGCGGCGGTGCTCGTCCTGCTGCTGGCCGCGGCGACGACCTACGGTTACCAGCATCGCGACCGCTTGTTTCCGCGCTCGGACAGCATCGTCGTTTATGGTCGCGAGACCTGCGCCATTACCCGGCGCGTGCGTGACGGCCTGGCGACGCGCGGCATTCCCTATGTCTTCGCGGACGTGGACGTGCCCGCCATCGACGACGAAATGTGGTTCAAGCTCGGGCCGGACTTCCGCGAACCGTCGATCACGTTCCCGGTGGTGCATGTCGGCGGACGCGTCCTGCTCACGCCGAGCGCCGAACAGGTCGCGGCGCAGTGGCAGGCCGCGCGCACCGATGCCGAGACGCGCGACTACGCGACCTTCCTGCGCGGCGCGCGCCCGGTGCCGCACTACTAACGCGGCGCGGCTCCCGGCATCATCCGGGGCGGTCGCCCCGTGCGCATTCCCGAATCCGGAGGTTGGTTTGCCCGTCATCCGCACCGCGACGCACGAGGACGCAGCGGCACTCGCGCGGCTCGCCGAAGCGACGTTCCGCGACACCTTCGCCGCGACCAATACCGTCGAGAACATGGAGGCGCACTGCCGCGCCAGCTACGGCGAAGCGCAGCAGGCGCGCGAGATCGCCGATGCGTCGATGCAGAGCTTCGTCGCCGCACGGGACGGCGCATTGGTCGCGTACGCGCAACTGCGCTTCGGCCCCGCGCCCGCATGCGTGCACGCGACGCGTCCCGGCGAGATCCTGCGCCTGTACGTGCATCGCGACTGGCACGGCCGCGGGCTGGCGCAGCGCCTGATGGACACCTGCCTCGCCGCGCTTCGCGCCCGCGGCGCCGACGCCGCCTGGCTCGGCGTCTGGGAGCACAATCCACGCGCCATCGCCTTCTACCGCAAGTTCGACTTCACCGCGGTCGGCGACCACGTCTTTCCGGTCGGCGACGATCCGCAGCGGGATGTGGTGATGATGCGCGCGTTGCCATCGTCACCCGCGAGTTCGCCATGAAACGCATCCGCATCCAGCAACCTGGCGGTTACGAGGTTCTGCGCATCGAGGAGTGTCCCGACCCGCAACCGGGGCCGGGGCAGGTGCGTGTCGCGGTCGAGGCCTGCGGCGTGAACTACGCCGACGGCATCATCCGCATGGGCCTGTACGCGTCGGCGAAGCAGTTGCACGGGTATCCGATCACGCCCGGCTTCGAAGTCGCCGGCCGCATCGACGCGATCGGCGAGGGCGTGACGGCCTGGGCGGTCGGCGACGCGGTGATCGGGCTGACGCTGTTCAACGGCTACGGCAGCCGCATCTGCCTCGAGGCCGAGCAGGTGTTCGCCTTGCCGCCCCGGCTCTCGATGGCCGAAGGCGCGAGCCTGCCGACGGTGTTCCTGACCGCCTGGTTCATGGTCCACCAGCAATTGCATCCGCGCGCCGGCGAACGCTGGCTGGTGCATTCGGCCGCGGGCGGCGTCGGCTCGGCCCTGGTGCAACTCGGACGACTCGCGGGCTGCCAGGTCGTCGGCGTGGTCGGCCGCACGCACAAGGTCGAGCACTGCGCGCGCATGGGCGCCGAACGGGTCATCGACAAGTCGCGCCAGGACCTGTGGACCGAAGCGAAGCGCGCCGCGCCCGAGGGTTACCAGGCCATCTTCGACGCCAACGGCGTCGCCACGCTGCGCGACAGCTACGCCCATCTGGCGCCGACCGGGCGACTCGTCATCTATGGCTTCCATTCGATGCTGCCGCACGACGGCCGCCTGAACTGGCTGCGTCTCGCCTGGGACTGGCTGCGCACGCCGCGCTTCAATCCGCTCGACATGACCCAGAGCAACCGCAGCGTGCTCGCCGCCAACCTCAGCTTCCTGCAGTCCGAGGCGCCGCGCCTGCGCGAAGGCATGCGCTGGCTGATGCAGCGCTTCGCCTCGGGCGAACTGCAGCCGTTGCCGGTCGAGACCTTCCCGCTCGAACGCGCCGCCGACGCCCAGCGCCGCATCGAATCCGGGCAAAGCCTCGGCAAGCTGGTGCTGTTGCCGTGAGCGCCGACTACGCCCGCGTCCGCGCCCTGTTCGAGGCCCTGATCGACTGCGACGCGGCGACGCGCGAACAGCGGCTGGCGGCGCGCGACGATCCGGCCCTGGCCGCGGAAGTGCGCGCCCTGTTGCAGGACCCTGCGGCCGACGACGACGTCGCCGTCGCCGAGCGCATCGCACGCGCCGTGGCACGGGCGCTCGACGACGATCCGACGCCGCCCGGCACGATGCTCGGGGCCTATCGCGTCGAACGCGAACTGGGGCGCGGCGGCATGGGCCGCGTCCTGCTCGCGGTGCGCGACGACGGCGCCTTCCGCCAGCGCGTGGCCGTCAAGCTGATCGCCGGTCTCGCCAGCGCGTCCGACCGCGCGCGGCTGCTGCGCGAACGCCAGGTGCTGGCCGACCTCGACCATCCCGGCATCACCCGCCTGATCGACGGCGGCGCCACGGCGCAGGGC
>CALMWD010000290.1 GCA_937873105.1 uncultured Rhodanobacteraceae bacterium | reverse complement strand
AACGACCCGAATGGCCGCAACATCGTCGCGCGTCAGGGGCTCGACATCACGCCGAAGAACACGGCATTCGGCTTCCTGTCGCTGGCGCCGGTCGAGGTGAAAGGCAATTACTTCGGACTCGGTGCCGATGGCGTGACGACATTGGCGCTGGAATACGCCTACTTCGGATCAAGCCTGTCGAGCCTGATGTTCGGCGGCGACGCTGCGGGCGATGGCAACATCGTCGTCGGCCCCACAAGCGGCAACTACGCGGCGGTCGATACCGTCGGCGTCACCCGCGGCGCGGTGTTTGGCAACCACTTCATTGGCACGCAGCGCAAGCCGTGGCATATCCGCTACTACACCGACGCAGGCCCGTTGTCGCGCCACCCGAATGACGCGGGCGATGCCGATGGCTCAAACGGCGGACGCGACCCGGGCGCACAGAATCACCCGGACATCCTGTCGTTCTCGGTGCAGCCGGACGGGCTGCACATCGGCTACCGCGTCGATTCCAGCACGGCGAATTCGCGCTATCCGCTGAAGGTCGAGTTCTACTCGGCGGTCACGCAGGCACCGCTCGACCGACTCGGTGTGGACACCTACACCGCCGCCGAAGCGCAGTCGGTCAAGCAGATCGTGCTGCCGACGCCGCCCGGTGGCTGGCCGAGCGATGGCGTCGTCATCGCGTCGGCGCTCGGTTCGATGCCGCCCGCGCCGTCCTCGCGCGAATCCAGCGAAATCGGCTGGCATCCGGTGACGATCGCGTTCGCGCCGGGAACCAGCGCCACCGCCATCGACAACGCACCCAACACCGTCTCGGTGGATGTGACGACACCCGCGCCGTTCGTGCCGCGCGGAACGGTGCGCATCGCCTACACCTTTTCGAGTTACACCTACCAGTACTGCGACGCGAATCTGGTCGCCACCGGACCATCGAGTGCGCGCGCCACCTGCACGCTGGCGGCGGGCAATCCGGGGCTGCATGTGATGTCGGCAGTGATGACCTCGAACAACGTGCCGTTCGGCGATGCCGCGACAGGCGGAAACCCCTACGTCTCGATGTCGCACACGCTGGTTTCCGACAATCTGTTCAAGGACAGCTTCGAGTTCTGAGCCGATTGCGGAGAAATTGCGGAATTGCCGGAAGCCTCCTTTCGGCACAGTGGCGGCCGCCGCTATCGTCCGCGCCATGCGACTGTGGCAACGACTGTTTCTGGTGATCGCCGCCGTTGGCGCGGCGGCGGTCGTTGCCGTGCTGGCCGCACAGCAGTTCGCATTCCGCCAGGGTTTCGTCGATTACCTCAACACGCTGGAGGCGCAACGCGCCGAACAGATCCGCGACCGTCTCGCGCAGCATTACCGCGACGACCCGCAATGGTGGGCGATGCGCTCGAACCCGCATCACTGGTCCGAAGTGACCGGCGTGCCCTTGCCGCAACGGCTGATGAGATTTGGCGCAGCAGAAGGCGACGAACCCTTCCCGCCGCGACGACTCGACCGACCGCCGCGCTTCCGCGACGACCGACCCGCGATGGCCGATCCATCGACCCGCCCACCCAGGAACACGCTTGAACTTGGCGCCCGGCTGCAACTGGTCGATGCGGCAGGCGAGCGCGTCGCCGGTTCGCCACGAATGCCGCTGGACGCAGCGCTGCGACGCTGGCCCATCGTCGTCGATGGACAAACCGTCGGCGAGCTGCGTCTGGCGCGCATGACCGCACCGGCGGCCGAACTCGACCGCGAATTCGCGCGTTCACAATCGCGACGCGGTGCATGGACCGCGGCGCTGCTGCTGCCACTCGCACTGATCGCCGCCTACGCATTTTCGCGCTGGGCGCTGCGGCCGCTGTCGGACTTCGCGCGTGGCTTTCACGCACTGGCGGGCGGACGCTTCGACACCCGCATCGATGCTGCACGTCGCGAAGAGTTTGGCGCACTGGCCACCGACTTCAATCGCCTCGCCGAAGCGCTGTCCCGCCAACGCACCAGTCAACGCGAATACATCGCCGATGTCGCCCACGAACTGCGCACGCCGATCAGCGTGCTGCGCGGCGAACTGCACGCACTGGAAGACGGCGTCCGCCCGCTCGATCGCGCTGCCGTCGAATCGCTGTCGAGCGAGGTTTCGCGCCTGACCCGTCTCGTCGAGGACCTGCACCTCCTCGCTCAGGCCGACATCGGCACGCTCGACTACCGCATGAGCCGCGTCGATCTCGTCGAACTCGTGCGCGACACCGCGCAATCCTGGGCAACACAGGCGGATCGTGCCGGATTGCGAATCGGTACCGACCTGCCCGCCGAACCGGCATGGATCGACGGCGACCGCGAGCGACTGCAACAGCTGCTCGGCAATCTGCTCGCGAACGCGCTGCGTTACACCGACGCACCAGGGCGCATCGAACTGGCACTGCGCCGCAGCGGGCGCGACTGGCAACTGCGCATCGACGATTCCGCGCCGGGCGTGCCCACGAGCGCGCTGCCGCACCTGTTCGAGCGGCTTTACCGCGTCGATGCCTCGCGCGCCCGCGCCAAGGGCGGCGCCGGGTTGGGCCTTGCCATTGCACAACGCATCGTCGAAGCACATCGCGGTCGCATCGGTGCCAGCGCGAGCCCACTCGGCGGGCTCGCCATTACCCTCGAACTTCCCGCAGGCCGCGCATGATGAACGACGCAACGCCGCGCGCACTGATCGTCGAGGACGAACCCAAACTGGCGCAATTGCTGGTCGATTACCTCACCCGCGAAGGATTCGCCTGCGAATCCCTGGCCGATGGACGCGATGCCATCGCCCGCATCCGCGCCTTCGATCCATCCATCGTGCTGCTCGACCTGATGCTGCCCGGACAGGACGGACTGACCATCTGCCGCGAGCTGCGCACTTTCTCGACGGTGCCGGTCATCATGCTGACGGCGCGCATCGACGAGATCGACCGCCTGCTCGGACTCGAACTCGGTGCCGACGACTATCTGTGCAAACCCTACTCGCCACGCGAAGTCGTCGCGCGCGCGCGGGCGGTGCTGCGGCGCACACGCCAATGGTCTTCCGCCCCCGCGAGCGCCGCGACGCTGATGCTCGACCGCGACCGCTTCGAGGCCCGCATCGGCGACCGCGCCATCGCCCTCACGCCCGTCGAATTCCGCCTGCTCGCAACCCTGCACGAACGCCCCGGCCATGTGCTATCGCGCACGCGCCTGCTCGACGCCATCTATCTCGATCACCGAATCGTGTCCGACCGCACCGTCGATTCGCACATCAAGAACCTCCGCCGCAAACTCGCCGAAACCGCCCCCGACTTCGACCCGATCACCTCGGTCTATGGCGTCGGCTATCGCTACGAAGAATGAATGTCCGACAGAATGCCCGGTATGCGAATCCCGATCGCTGCATCCTTGCTTGTTCTGTCTGTTGCAATCGCTGGCGGCGGGGAATGGGTTTCACAATTTTTCCATGATCACTGCGAAGTCGCAGCGCAGGCTTGTGGTCAGCGGAATACGCGGCGTGTTCCGATACCCACGGGAAGCTACCCATGCACATTCGCCTTGCGTTCGCGTCGCTCTTGTTCGCTTTTAGCTCGGTGGCGGTCGCACAGCATCGCGTCGTCAATTTCGAGTCGGCGCACGTACACCCGCTGGAATTGACCGCGGACGGCAATCTGCTGCTCGCCGTGAATACCGCGGACGCGCGGCTTGAGGTATTCACCATCGATGCGCAGGCGCGCCCGGTTGCGAGCGGCAGCATCGCCGTCGGGATCGATCCGGTAAGCGTTCGCGCACGCAACGGCAACGAAGTCTGGGTGGTCAACCAGTTGTCGGACACGATCAGCATCGTCGATCTCGCGAGTCGTCGCGTGCGCGCCTCGATCGCCACCGGCGACAAGCCCGCCGACGTGGTTTTCGCGGGAACGCCGGAGCGCGCCTACGTCAGTGTCGCGGGCCGCAATCAGTTGCGCATCTTTGATCCGGCCAACCTCGCTGCCGCGCCGACCATCATCAATCTCGAAGGCGAGGAGCCGCGCGCGCTGGCGCGCAGCGCCGATGGCAACCGCGTGTTCATCGCCTTCTTCGAGTCGGGCAACGGGTCTTCGATCGTCGGAATCAATGGCGTCAACAACGTCAACGGGCCTTACGGCGGACAGAACCCGCCACCGAATTCGGGCAACGGCTTCTCTCCGGCGTTGAATCCCGCCAATCCGCCCGCGCCAGACGCAGCACAGATCGTCCGCGCCGATGCGCAAGGCGTGTGGCGCGACGACAACGGTCGCGACTGGTCGGCGATCATGCCGGGCGGTCGCCTGCACGACCACGATGTCGCGATCTTCGATACGGGTGCGCAAACCATCACCTACGCCGACCGGCTGATGACCACGGTGATGGCGCTCGGCGTCGCGCCCGACGGTCGCGTTGGCGCCGTGGGCACAGAAGCGACCAACGAAATCCGGTTCGAGCCGAACCTGACGTCGCGCTTTGTGCGCGTGCGCATCGCACAGTTCGATCCCGCTGTGCCAACCACCAAGACGATCGCCGATCTCAATCCGCATCTCGACTACGGCCAGACCAGCACCACGCCGGAAAACCGCGCGCAGTCGCTCGGCGACCCGCGCGCCATCGCGTTCGATGCGGAAGGTCGCGCCTGGATCACGGGCATGGGATCGAACCAGGTAATCCGTTCGGGAAGCGACGGCACGCGGTTCGCGCGCGTCGTCGTCGGTCAGGGTCCGACCGGGCTGGTGCTGTCTGCCAACGGCGGCGTGCTTTACGTGCTCAACAAGTTCGACGGTTCGATCTCGACCATCGACACCGCCAGCGCCGCCGAAACCGCGAGACTCGCCTTTTTCGATCCGACGCCGTCGGCAATCAGGAACGGACGCCCGCTCCTGTACGACACGCACGCAACGAGCGGCCTCGGACAAGTCGCCTGCGCAAGCTGCCACATCGACGCGAAAAGCGACTTTCTTGCCTGGGATCTCGGCAATCCCTCCGGCGACATGAAATCCTTCAATCAGACCTGTCGCCCGAATCAGGTGTGCGACGACTGGCATCCGATGAAAGGCCCGATGGTGACGCAGGTACTCAGCGGCATCGTCGGCAATGGCGCAATGCACTGGCGTGGCGACCGTGAAAGCGTCGCCGCTTTCGCACCGGCGTTTGTCGGACTGCAAGGTCGCGCCAGCGAACCGTCGGCGGCGGACATGGCGAGGCTGGAGGCATTCCTCGCCAATGTCGCCTATCCGCCGAATCCGAACCGCAATGCCGACGGCTCGCTCGTCACGACGCTCAACGTCACCGGCGGTAGCGGCAATCCGGTGAATGGGCAAAGTGTGTACATCAACCAGCCGACACTCGGACCAACTCCCTGCGTCGGCTGCCACAGTCTGCCCAACGGCACCAGCGGCGAGATCGACAATCCGATGCTGCCGCTCGCACCGCAGCCGCAAAAGGTGGCGCAGTTGCGCGGACTGACCGAGAAGGTCGGCTGGAACCGCGCCTCGAACAGCAATCGCAAGGGATTCGGCTTCAACAGCGATTCCGAATTCGACACGCTGTTCGCACTGCTCGGTGCGGGCTTCAACTTCGGGCCGAACAATCCGCTGCAACTGCGTCGCGATGTCGAGGCGTTCCTGCTGAGTTTCGACACTGGCACGCACGCCGCCGTCGGCCAGCAAATCCTGTTCAACGGCGCCAACAACGACGATGCCACGCTGACGGCACGACTGGCGAGCTTCAAGTCGCTGGCTGATGCCGGAAGCATCGGCCTGATTGCCAAGGCGCGCGTGAATGGCGCTGCGCGCGGCTACGTGTACGCGACACAGAACGTGCTGCTGGCCGATCGCGAACATGCACCGACCACGCTGGACGCATTGCGTGCCGCCGCCGCACTGGGCAGCGAAGTCGTGTTCACCGTGGTGCCCGCATTCACCCAGTACCGCGCAGGCGTCGATCGCGATGGCGATGGCTGGTTCGACACCGATGAAACCGACCACGGCGCGAATGGCACGGACGCCACATCGACGCCCACAACGTTCTGCCGCGCCGATTTCGATGGCGATGGCACGCTCGCCGCCGCCGATGCCGATGCGTTCCACGCTGCGCATGCCGCAGGAAATCCGCGCGCGAACTGGGATTGGTCGCTCGCGGCCAGCGGACTGCCCAGTGTCGATGCCGCCGACCTGACGGCATTCGATGCGGCATTCGCACAGGGCTGCACCACCACCGTATTCGGCAACGGCTTCGAGTGACTGTCCGCTTTGTGCGGGATTTGACGTAACCAATCCCTGCGGCGACGTGATCACCTGCGGTGATGATGTCGCCCGCTTCGTCAACTCCAATCCGCATTGGGCGCAGGGAAGCGCCTCCTTTTCGGGAACCGCCATGAACGCACTGCGTCCGATTCTGCTCGCCCTCAGCCTGAGCCTCGCCATGACCCACGCCCACGCCGCCGACACCTCGTTCGATACCGCCACCGAAACGCTGCTCGCCAAGAGCCGCGACAGCAAGAGCGGCCTCGCCTTCCATGTCGGCGGCCAGGTTATCGGCGCCTACGTCGTCGAGTTCGGCAAGGACGTGGTGATCGCGGCGAATCGCGAACACACACGCATCGTCATTCGCCGCGAGCGGATCGACGCCATCGCTGGCAACTGAGTCGCCGCCGCGGTCGTTCGGTAAGATCGTCCCCGCTTCCCGCTCGGGAACTGGGGATCACATCGAATGACCGGAGTGCCGTACCGGAGTGCATCGGGCCTCGGGCTGCTTGCCGCAGTCTGGATCACGCTCGCGCAGGATTTCACCGCGCACGGCACGCAACCGGGGCTCGGTTCGGGCCTTGAGGAGCCGGAAGCCTGCGCCACCTGCCACGGCACGCTGTATAGCCCGCCTGCGGCGTCGTACATGCCGCACGATTCCTGGGGTGGCTCGATGATGTCGCATTCGACGCGCGACCCGCTGTTCTGGGCCGCACTGGATGTCGCCAATCGCGACGTGCCGGGCGTTGGCGACTGGTGTCTGCGCTGCCACACCTCGCAGGGCTGGTACGGCGGTCGCGTGCGCAAGACCGGCCTGCCCGCACCGAACCAGCTGGTGAACGGCACCAACGGTTGCCTGCTTCTGGGTGATCACGACGACGCCGATCACGCCAGCAACGACTACTCCGGCGTCACCTGCCACACCTGCCATCGCATGACCGAAAGCGGCACTGCCAGCCAGACGGCACCCGCGGGCAGCGGCAATCTGTGGCTCGACGACAGCCTCGAATGCAACGGCTATTTCGGCCCCTGCCGCCACGGCCCCAAGCACTACGCGGCAGGCAGCGCGTTGCAGCCGCCGCACGGCTGGGTCTATTCGCCGTTCATGGCGCGCAGCGCGCAATGCGGCACCTGCCACGACGTGTTCTCACCCATCGTCAATGGCGTGCCCGCGCGCACGCACATCCTGCCCGACGGCACCGACACGGGTCGCCCGTTTCCGATCGAGCGCACCTTCGGCGAATGGCAGCAAAGCGCGTTCCGCGAATCGCTGCTGACCGACTCGCTGGAAACACCCGGCCAGGTGCCAACGACGGTTCCGTCGCATCGCGAATGCCAGGGCTGCCACATGCGTACCTCGCAGTCACCGGACGCCCGCGCCTGCCTGCAAAACCCGGCGGGATCGCGCACCGGCCAGCTTGCTGTCCACGAGTTCGTCGGCGGCAACACCTGGATGCTGAAAGTCATCGACGCCCTGTATGGCACCAACACCCAGCGCAGCGGCGCGATCCAGCAGGCGATGGTCTGGGCCGAAGAGATGCTCACGCAACGCAGCGCAACGATCGCGCTCGACCTCGATCCGCTGGCCGCTGGAGACACCGCGCTGCATGCGCGCGTGCGCGTGACCAATCTCGCCGGACACAAGCTGCCGACCGGCTACGGCGAAGGGCGTCGCATGTGGCTGCATGTCGCGGTGCGCGACGCCAACGATGCACTCCTCTATGAAAGCGGCGCATGGAACGCCAGCACCGGCGTACTGGCCGCGAGCCCGCCGCCGAAGATCTACGAGGTTCTGCAAGGCATCTGGGATGCGGGCGCGGGCATCTGCCGCACCGAAGACGGCGGCGGTCGCAAGCTGTTCCATTTCGCGCTGAACAACTGCGTC
>CALMWD010000289.1 GCA_937873105.1 uncultured Rhodanobacteraceae bacterium | reverse complement strand
CCGACGAGCGCGAACTGCTCGCCGCGCTGCCCGTGCGCCAGTCGCTCGCCGCGGTCGACGAATCCGCGGTCGCGGTGTTCGTCGTCGACGCCAAGGACGGCATGACCGCCGCCGACGAGACCATCCTCTCGCAACTGCGCCGTTATGGCCGTCCCATCATCCTCGCGGTGAACAAGACCGACGGCCGCGACGTCCAGGCATCGATCAACGAATTCGCCGCGCTCGGCCTCGCCCGCGTGGTGCCGATGGCCGCGGCACACCGGCGCGGCGTCGCGGAATTGTTCGACGCCATCGACGAGCTGCTGCCGGAAGAGGTCGACGCCGAGGAACTGCCGGACGAGGCGGGCGTGCGCGTGGCCATCATCGGCCGCCCCAACGTCGGCAAGTCGACGCTCGTGAACCGCCTGTTCGGCGAGGAGCGCGTCATCGCCAGCGAAGTGCCGGGCACCACCCGCGACGCCATCGAAGTGCCGCTGCATCGCGACGGCCGCGACTATGTGCTGATCGATACCGCCGGCGTCCGACGCAAGGGCCGGATCGAGGAAGCGGTCGAGAAGTTCAGCGTGATCAAGACATTGCAGGCGCTGGAACGCGCCCACGTGGCGGTGCTCATGATCGATGCGGCGGAAGGCGTGACCGAGCAGGACGCCTCCGTGCTCGGCTTCGCGCTGGATGCCGGCCGCGCCCTCGTCGTCGCGGTGAACAAGTGGGATGGCCTGGGCGAGTATCAGCGCGAGCGTTGCGAAAGCGAACTGGCGCGCCGACTCGACTTCGTTCCCTGGGCCGCACGCGTGTTCATCTCGGCCAAGCACGGTTCCGGCTTGCGCGAGCTGATGGCTGCGGTCGACCGCGCCTATGCCTCGTCCATCGTCGATCTGGGTGCGAGCGAAGTCACCAAGGCCATCGAGATCGCGGTCGAGAGCTTCCAGCCGCCGATGGTCTCGGGCAAGGTCGCGAAGATCCGCTACGCGCACATGGGCGGACGCAATCCGCCGCGCATCGTGCTGCACGGCACGCGCCTGGATTCCTTGCCGGCGAGCTACATCCGCTACCTCGAGAACTTCATGCGGCGCCGCTACAAGCTGGTCGGCACGCCGGTCGTGATCGAGACTCGCGCCGGCGCCAATCCGTTCGCCGGCAAGAAGAACGAACTCACCGAGAAGCAGATCCAGCGCCGCCGGCGCATGATGCGCCACGTCAAGCGCCGCTGAGTCGCCGGAGCGCATCGGCGCGGCGCGCATGCGGTATACTGCGCGCGGCAACGAGGACGGACGCATGACAGGTCGAACGCAGGTCACGGGCGGCATTCTGGCGGGCGGACGCGGCCTGCGCATGGGCGGCGTCGACAAGGGGCTGGTCCTGCACGAGGGGCGTGCCCTGGTCGCGCACGTGGTCGAGCGCCTGCAGCCGCGGGTGCAGGGGCTGCTGATCAGCGCCAATCGCAACCTCGATCGTTATGCCGCCTTCGGATTCCCGGTGTTCACCGACGACGACGACGGCTTTCTCGGGCCGCTCGCCGGCATGGCGCGCCTGCTGCGCGAGACCACGACCGACTTCCTCGTGACCGCACCCTGCGATACGCCGGACTTGCCCGAGGATCTGGTCCAGCGCCTGCTCACGCGGCAGTTCGAGACCGATGCCGATGCCGTGGTCGCGCACGACGGCGAGCAGCGCCAGTTCCTGTTTGCCCTGTACCGGCGATCGCTGGCGGCTTCGGCCGCCGCCGCGCTGGCCGCGGGCGAGCGCGCGGTCTGGCGCTGGCACGAGACGCTGGACCTGGCCGAGGCGCCGGTCGGCAACGCCGCCGCATTCGCGAACCTGAATACCCGCGCCGATCTCTGAGCACGATGGCGCCGACCCCGTTCGACCAGGCCGTGGTCGTGCTGCGCGACGAGGCGGCGACCCGCGTGCTGCCCGCCGAACGGGTGCCGTTGCACGCGGCCCACGGCCGGGTGCTGGCGACCGACCTGGTCGCGCCGATCGACGTGCCCGGCTTCGCGAACGCGGCCATGGACGGTTACGCCTTGCGCACCGAGGGTCGGGGCGCGCGCGCCGGACAGCGCTTCCGCGTCGCCGACCTGGCGCTCGCCGGCAGCGAGATCGCCGCCATCGCCGGGCCCGGCGACTGCGCCGAGATCGCGACCGGCGCGGCCTTGCCGGAGGGCGCGGACAGCGTCGTGCCTTACGAACTCGTGCGCCGCGACGGCGACGGCATGGTCCTGGGCGCCGACGTCCCGGCCGGTCAACACGTGCGCGGCGCCACCGACGACTATGCCCGCGGCCAGCGCGCCCTGGTCGCCGGTCGCGTGCTGGATGCCGGCGCGCTCGGCG
>CALMWD010000288.1 GCA_937873105.1 uncultured Rhodanobacteraceae bacterium | reverse complement strand
ACAGCACGCCCTTGCCTTCCATCACCGGCTTGCCGGCCAGCGGGCCGATGTCGCCGAGGCCGAGCACCGCGGTGCCGTTGGTGATGACCGCGACCAGGTTGCCGCGAGCGGTCAGTTCGCCGACGGTGTTCGGGTCGCGCACGATCTCCTCGCAGGCGGCGGCGACCCCGGGCGAATAGGCGAGCGACAGATCCTTCTGCGTGACCAGCGACTTGGTCGGCGCGACCTTGATTTTTCCGTAGGGAAGCTGGCGGTGGTAGTCGAGCGCCTGGGCCTTGAGTTCTTCCGAGATCGACATGGGCGAAGCCAATGGAAACAAGGCGACGGAGGATACCACGCGGGTATCATGCGCCCCCCGCATTGGAGCGAACGCATGATCGACCTGGCCAGCGATGTGAAGACCCGTCCGACCGCCGCGATGCGGCAAGCCATGGCGATGGCCGAGGTCGGCGACGAACAGGCCTTCGAGGACCCGACCGTCAACGCCCTGTGCGAGCGCGTCGCCGCCCTGCTCGGCAAGGAAGCGGCGCTGTTCGCGCCGAGCGGCGCCATGTGCAACCAGCTCGCGATCGCGACCTGGTGCCGCCCCGGCGACGAGGTGCTGTGCGAACGCACCGCGCACATCGCCGTCTACGAGGCCGGCGGTCCGGCCGCGAACGCCGGCGTGATGATGCACGCCATCCACGGCGAGCGCGGCCAGTTCACGGCCGACCAGTTGCGCGCCAGCTTCCGCGCCCAGTGGCGGCATTGCCCGCAGCCGTCGCTGGTCTGCGTCGAACAGACCGCCAACCTCGGCGGCGGCTCGGTCTGGTCGCTGGACCAGCTCGACGCGGTCGCCGAGCTGGCCCACGAGCGCGGCCTGCGCACGCACATGGACGGCGCCCGCCTGCTCAACGCCTGCGCCGCGACCGGCATCAGTGCGCGCGACTACGCGGCGCAGTTCGATTCGGTCTGGATCGATTTCAGCAAGGGCCTGGGCGCACCGATCGGCGCCTGCCTCGCAGGCTCTCGTGCCTTCATCGAGCGCGCCTGGGTGATCAAGCAGCGCCTCGGCGGGGCGATGCGCCAGGCCGGCATCGTCGCCGCCGGCGCGCTGTACGCGCTCGACCACCATGTCGAGCGCCTGGCCGAGGACCATGCGAACGCGAAACGGCTGGCGCACGGCCTGGCCGCGCTGCCGGGCGTGATGCTCGACCCGGCGACGGTCGAGACCAACATCGTGTTCTTCCGGCTCGACTGCGCCCGCCTCGGCTTCGACGCGCACGAGTTCTCGCGCCGGCTCGCCGCGCACGGCGTGCGCATCGGCCCGTTCGACGAGCGCACCCTGCGCGCGGTCACCCACCTGGACGTGTCCGCCGCCGACGTCGACATCGCGGTGGACGCAGCCGCACGGATCCTTGCGTGAGCCGCAATCGCTTCCCGGTCCCGCTCGACCACGGCGAGATCAATGCCCTGCTCGCCCGCCAGTGGGTGCCGCCGGACACGCTGGCGCGCCCGCGCGAGCATTGGCAGCGCCGGCTCGCCATCCTCGTCCCCTATCGCGACCGCGAAGCGCATTTGCGCAGCTTCATCCCGCACCTGCACGACTACTTCCGCATCGACAAGCTCGATCGGCACATCCCGCTGCACATCCATGTCGTCGAACAGGCCGACGCCCTGCCCTTCAATCGCGGCCGCCTGATCAATGCCGGCTTCGCCCTGTTCGGCGGCGACGCCGACTACCTGTGCCTGCACGACGTCGACCTGCTGCCGCTGTGGTCCGACTACGCCTTCCCGCTGCACCCGGCGCGGCTGTGCTGGTACGGATCCCCGAACTCGCAGCAGAAGCACCTGTACATCGGCGGCGTCACCGCGATCTCCTGCGAGCACTTCCGGCTGCTCAACGGCTTCAGCAACGACTACTGGGGCTGGGGCTACGAGGACCACGACCTGCGCCTGCGCATGCTTGCCGTCGGCCTGCGCGCCGAGGCCCGCGACGGCGCCTATCGCGCGCTCGCCCACCCGCACAACGGGTTCGGCGGCGACGGCCAGGAAACCGAGGCCGGCCGGCGCAACCGCGAACGCATCGAGGCCCTGCACCGCGACGGCTTCACCGCCTGGCACGAGGACGGGTTGAACAGCCTGGCCTTCCGCCACCTCGACAGCGCACCGCTGGAGATCGACGGCCGCCGCTGGGACCAGGTCACGCACCACCGCGTCCGCTTCGACTGAGTCCGGCCGCGTTTCGCCCGCATCCGGGATTGCTACACTCCGGACGACCATGGCCCGGACGCCCCAGCCGCACGTGCAGAAGCCCGCCCCGACGATCGCACACGACGGCGACGGGCAGCTTGCGCATTTCGTGCTCGGGCTGCTCGGCTGCGAACAGCTCGACGCGATCCCGCAGATCTGCGGCCCCGGCTTCTGCGCGCCCTTCGGCATCCGCGGCCTGCGCCTGTTGTGGCGCATCGGCGGCGGCACCGGCAGCGACATCCATCGCGGCAGCGCGCCGAACCTGGCGTACACGCCGTACCTGCGCGACCTGATCGACCATTGTCCCGGCGAGGCCGGCCTGGCGCAGCCGCTGGACCCGCAACGCGCGGAGCCGGGCATCGCGATCTCGCTGGGCGGCCCGCATCTGTTCACGCGCGCGCAACTGCTGCTGTTCGGCGACCCGGTGCGGCTGTCGATCGAGGCCGAGACGGACGCGTTCCGCCAGTACTTCGAACCGCTGACGCGGCGCGTCGCCGAACTGATCGACCGCGAGCGGCTGCGCAGCTCGCTGCACCGGCTGGAATCGGCCGAGCGCCTGCAGCGCGCGCTGTACGCGATCGCCGACCTCGCCTCGGCCGACCTGGAGATGCCGGACATGCTGGCCGGCATCCACGAAATCGTCGGCGACCTGATGTACGCCGAGAACTTCATGATCGTGCGCTACGACAAGGCCCGCGGGCGCGTGCGCTTCATCTATTTCGTCGACTCGCACGACGCCGACTGCCCGGACCCGGACACCGAGTTCAGCGTCGACGACCTGCAGAACAGCCTGACCATGGCGATGCTGCGCGTGGGCCGTCCGATCATGGGTCCGTCGCCGCAGCTGCGCGAGGAACTCGGCGTCGCCCGCGACGAAAGCTTCGGACCGGACAGCGTCGACTGGCTGGGCGTGCCGATGCTGGCCGGCGGCGAGGTGCGCGGCGGCATCGTGGTCCAGACCTACGACGACAGCCTGCGTTACAGCGAGGAGGACCGCGCCCTGCTGAGCTACGTCGCGCAGCACATCCTCACCGCCCTGGTGCGCAAGCAGGCGCATGAGGAGCTGGAGGACCGGGTCGAGGCGCGCACCCGCGAACTGCGCGAGCAGATCGCCGAGCGCGAACGCGGCGAACGGCTGCAGCTGGCCTACCGCGCGATCGCCGAAGCCGCGACCGGGGCCGAGACCATGGACGCCTTCTATCGCGAGGCGCACCGCATCGTCGGCGAACTGCTGAACGCGAAGAACTTCTTCGTCGCCCTGCTCGGCAGCGACGACACCCTCTGGTTTCCCTACGCCGTCGACGAACGCGATCCGCTGGCGCGCTTCGAGCCGCGCAAGCGCGGGAAGACCCTGACCGACTACGTGCTGCGCATCGGGCGCCCGCTGCTCGCGCACCACGACGACATCGCGCAACTGCGCGAACGCGGCGAGGCGGTGTCGGTGGGCACGCCGGCGTTGAGCTGGCTCGGCGTGCCGCTGCGCGGCGAATCCGGGCTGCTGGGCGTGATGGCGGTGCAGAGTTATGCCGACCCGGTGCGCTACAGCGCGCGCGACGAGGAAATCCTCAGCTTCGTCTCGAACCACGTCGCCCTGGCGCTGGAGCGCAAGCACGCCCAGGACTCGCTGCGCCGCGCCTATGCCGACCTCGAACGCCGGGTCGACGAGCGCACCCGCGAACTCGCCGACACCAACCGCGAGTTGCGCGACCAGATCAAGGTGCGCCAGCAGATCGAGCTGCGGCTCAAGCACGAAGCCCTGCACGACGCGCTCACCGGCCTGCCCAACCGCGCCCTGCTGCTGGATCGACTCGGCCATGCGCTGGCGCGCTTCCGGCGCGACCCGTCGCGGAAGTTCGCGGTCCTGTTCATCGACCTCGACCGCTTCAAGGTCATCAACGACAGCGTCGGCCACCTGGTCGGCGACGAGCTGCTCAAGGAAGTCAGCGCCCGCATCGGCGGCACGCTGCGCGCCGACGACACGGTCGCGCGCCTCGGCGGCGACGAATTCGCCATCCTGCTCGCCGACATCGACAACCCGGACAACGTGACCACCGCCGCGCGCCGCCTGATCGGCGTGCTGCAGGAACCCGTGCGCGTTGCCGGCAAGGAACTCTTCACCTCGGCCAGCATCGGCATCGCGCTGGCCGACGAGCGCTACACCCGCGCCGAGGAACTGCTGCGCGACGCCGACGTCGCCATGTACCGCGCCAAGGCCGCGGGCCGGCACCGCGTCGAACTGTTCGACGAACGCCTGCACCAGGAAGCGCTGCGCGTGCTCGACCTCGAGGGCGACCTGCGGCGCGCGCTGGCGCGAAACGAGTTCGAGCCGCACTACCACGCCATCGTCGACCTGATCGACGAGAGCGTCGTCGGCTACGAGGCGCTGCTGCGCTGGCGCCATCCGGAGCGCGGCCTGATCCTGCCCGGCGACTTCCTCGAAGTGGCGGACGACACCGCCTGTTCCGAGCAGATCGACTGGCAGATGTTCGACCAGGTCTGTTCGCAGATCCAGGGGCTGGCCACTGGCGAGCAATACGTCGCGATCAACGTGTCGCCGCGGCATTTCCGTTCCTCGGACTTCCTGCGCCGCATCC
>CALMWD010000287.1 GCA_937873105.1 uncultured Rhodanobacteraceae bacterium | reverse complement strand
GCCGGCGTAGGCGACTTCGAGCGGGATCGACAGGCGCGCCTCGAGGTCGCGGCCGCGCCGCGTCGGGCCGCGCCGCGCGCGCGCGCCGCCGCCGCCGAACAGCGATTCGAAGAAATCGCTGAAACCGCCGTTCTGGTCGTCGAACTGGAAGTCGTAGCCCTGGCCGAAGTCCGGCGGCGGACGGAAGTCGTCGCCGGCGCGGAATCCGCTGCGCTTGAGCTGGTCGTAGGCCTTGCGCTTCTCGGCGTCCTTGAGCACCTCGTGCGCCTCGTTGATCGCCTTGAAACGCTCCTCGGCGTCCTTTTCCTTGCTGACGTCGGGGTGGTACTTGCGCGCGAGCTTCCGGTACGCCGACTTGATCTCGTCGGTCGTGGCGTTCTCGCTCACGCCCAGGGTGTCGTAGTAGTCGCTGAACTTCATCGATCGATCCTTTGCCTTCCGGGAGCATGGACGAAGCGCGGGCGTCCCGCAAACGAACGCCCGCGACGGAAACCGCCGCGGGCGTGTGGACGCGGCCCTGCCGCCGCGATCAGCCGTTGATGGTGATGCGGCGCGGCGCGGCTTCGGCCTTCTTCGGGATCACGATCTCCAGCACCCCGTGCTTGCCGGTGGCGCTGATCTGTTCGGCATCGGCCGTGTCCGGCAGCGCGAAGCGGCGGTAGAAGCTGCCGTGCACGCGCTCGACGCGGGTGAACTTGCCGTCCTCGGTCTTGGTCTCGGCATTGCGTTCGCCCTTGATGGTCAGCACGCCCTTTTCCATGTGGATCTCGATGTCCTTGGGATCGACGCCGGGGATGTCGGCCGAGATCAGGAAGCGCTTCGGCTCTTCCCTGATGTCGACGCGCGGCTGCCACTGGCTGGTGACGACGTTGCTCTGGTCGTCCTGCTCGTTGGCGAAGAACTGGTCGAGGAACTGCTTCATGCCGTTCTCGAGATTGCGGAACTGCGGTTGCGTGTTGTAGCGGATCAGGCTCATGTCGGATCTCCGTCGGGTGCGGCACCATGCCGCGTCGCGACGGAAGTGTGAACGCCGTTGCGGGCTTCAAGTGCCTTGAAACGCGTCGTATCGGCCGCACATCTGAGGTTCTGCGCGCGCGCAGCCCTGCCCACCCACGGAATCCAGCCATGACCATCGCGATCGGCGACCGCATCCCCTCGGCGACGTTGAACTACCTCAAGGAGGGCGTGCAAGCCATCCGCAGCGACGACCTGTTCGCCGGCAAGACCGTGCTGCTGTTCGCCGTGCCGGGCGCGTTCACCCCGACCTGCTCGGCCAAGCACCTGCCGGGCTACGTCGCGCACCTGGACGCGATCAAGGCCAAGGGCATCGACACCGTCGCCTGCATGGCCGTGAACGACGCATTCGTCATGGAAGCCTGGGCGAAGAGCCAGAACGCGCCCACAGACATCCTGATGCTGGCCGACGGCAACGGCGCGTTCTCGAAGTCGCTGGGTCTGGAAATGGATGCGACCGCATTCGGCATGGGCATGCGTTCGAAGCGTTTCGCCCTGGTCGCGAAGGACGGCGTGGTGACGCAGCTGTTCGTGGAAGCGCCCGGCGAGTTCAAGGTCTCGGCCGCAGAACACGTGCTCGAAAACCTGTAAGCCATCAAGAGCGTGCGATCGGGGCTACGACGGCGAAGCCGGTCATCGCGCCACGATGACCTGGCCCGCGCTGTTCTTGTGGGTGCGATGCTTCATCGCACGCTGTTCGGCCCTACTCCGCGTCCAGCAGCGACTTCGCGCGCTGGGTCGCCGAAGCCAGACGCGCCGCCGGCGTGAGCAGCATGCGCGGGTTCTGGCGCGAGGCCGCCGACGCGCTGTCGCTCTCGTCGAAATCCATCGACACGTAGCCCAGCACTTCGCCCTCGGCATTGAACGCGAGGCCGGCAGCGCCGGTGCCGACATGCGCCTGTTGCGGCACCGAGACCACGCCCTGGATCACGCCCCAGGAGACGATGGGCGCGTTGCCGTAACGTTCCTCGAGACGTTCCAGCACGTAGTACGCGCTGCCCGGCCTGGCCTCGGCGCGACGCTTCAGGTCGATCGGCTTGAGCAGCTTGCGTTCGGGCGCGGTGATGCGCAGCCAGGCGATGCCCTGGTCGGGATCGGTGGTCAACGCCTCGGCCTCGAACGGCTGGTCCTGCCCCGGGAAATGCACGCGGAAGTCGCGCGATTCGAGCTTGAAGCTGAGCTTCTGGTCGGCACTCATGCGGCCCATGCCCGGGAAACTCGGATCGACCACGAGCTTCGGCACCAGCACCAGCCCGGCGTCGTCGACGATGGCGCCGGTGACGCTGGATTCCTGGCGCTGCTCCTGGCCGCCGAAGGCCGAGACGATGACGAAGCTGACACGCACGACGCTGTCGGCATGGGCATGGAGCAGGTGCGCGAAGATCGCCTGGGTCTCCTCGTCGGACTCGCTGGCGTGGATCGGCGCGGCTGCGAACGCAGCCATCAGCACGAGCAATCGCAGGATGGCGTTCATCGGCCTTGCTCCCATTCGGCATCGAGGTACAGCAGGCGCGTGCGCGAGCCGCGCAGCACCAGGAAGGACAAGGGCGTGCCGGCGGGGCGCGACTTGCGGTCGGTGAGCCGTTCGAAGCCGTCGATGTCCTCGACGATCTGGCCGTTGACGCGCAGCACGACGTCGCCGGCGGCGAGGTGCGCCAGTCCGGCGAGACCGCCGGGCACGACGTTCTCGACGATCACGCCCTTGCTGTCCCGCGCCATGCCACGCGACACGCGGTCGTAGAAACCGATGTTGCGCACGCCGAGGTCCAGCCATTCGATGCTGCGCGAACGCAGCGAGGACGCCGGGGTCGGCGCCGCCACCGGATTGACTGCCAGCTGCATGGCCTTGCCCGCGCGCCACAGGCCGAGCGGCAACGGCTCGTCGAGCAGGGCCTCACGAATGCGGCTTTGCAGGGGTTCGTCGCCGATGTCGCCGGATACCGGTACCGCCGCGCCGGCGAGGGTCGTCAGCACGTCGCCGACCCGGACGCCGGCCGCGTCCGCGGGCGAGCCGTCATAGACGCGGGTGATGCGATAGCCGCTGCCGGCGGGGCCGTCGATCAGCGCCGCCGTGGTGGCCGTGATCGGCTGGGTTTCGCTGCCGATCCAGGCCTTG
>CALMWD010000286.1 GCA_937873105.1 uncultured Rhodanobacteraceae bacterium | reverse complement strand
CGATCGATTCGCCACGGGCGAGGCGGGCGTCGATGTGCGGGCGCAGGCCGCGCAGCACGTCGGCGCGATCGGGCAGGGCATAGGTCGGGTCGAACAGGTCGCGCTCGAGTTCCGCAAGCAGGTAGGGCTCGTGATAGGCGGCGCGACCGATCATCACGCCGTCGAAGTCGTCGATCACGCCCGCGACCGCGGCACGTGAGGCGAGACCGCCGTTCAGCACCAGGGTGAGTTGCGGGAATTCGGTTCGCAGGCGGCGCACGCGGTCGTAGTTCAGCGGCGGGATCTCGCGATTCTCCTTCGGGCTCAGGCCCTTCAGCCAGGCCTTGCGGGCGTGCACGACGAACACCTCGCAGCCGGCACGATGCACGGTCTCGACAAAGCGGAACAGGTCGGCGTCCTCGTCCTGCTCGTCGACGCCGATGCGGCATTTCACCGTGACCGGAATCCTGACCGCCGCACGCATCGCTGCGACGCAGTCGCCGACCAGGTTCGGTTCGCGCATCAGGCAGGCGCCAAAGGCGCCCGACTGCACGCGTTCGCTCGGGCAGCCGCAGTTGAGGTTGATCTCGTCGTAACCGAAGTCTTCGCCGATGCGCGCGGCCTGCGCCAGCAGCTCAGGCTCCGATCCGCCGAGCTGCAGCGCGAGCGGATGCTCCATCGCCTCGAAGCCGAGCAGGCGCGCACGATCGCCATGGATGGCCGCATTCGCGTGCACCATCTCGGTATACAGACGCGCATGCGGGGCCAGCAGGCGATGGAAGATGCGGCACGGACTCGTGGTCCATTCCATCATCGGGGCGACGCACAGGCGCCAGGGCGAGAACTCGGTCATGTCGCGCAAAGAAACGCCCGGAGGGCCCGGGCGTCGCCATTGTAGTCGCGGGCCGGCGCCTTGGCCGGCCGCGCGATGTCGCCGTTCAGGTCGCGCCTATTCGAAGCCGTCGACCAGCAGCTCCGTCTGCAGCGTCTCCTCGAAGCACGGGCCGGGTTCGCTGGTGTCGCCGGTCGCGAGGTTCGTGGCCGTGGCCACCAGGAAGCCTGGGCTACCGGCACCGCTGAGGGCGACGTCGAACGCGGCGTCGCCGAACAGGCCGGTCGTCGTGGTGATGGTGCCGATGCGGTTCAGCATGTTGCCGCCGCGGTCGCCGCCGGGGCAGTCCGGGGAACGATAGACATCGATGCGGAAGCTCGTCTCTTCCGTGCTCTCCAGCGCGACCGACACCTGGCGGGTGCCGTCGGCATTGGGCACCGAGGCGGTGATGGTCGGCCAGTTCTGGCCGGCATTGCCGCCGCCGTCGCCGTCGTTGGCGTCGTTGGCGAGCGGTCCGAGGCTGCCGAGGTCGATGCCGAGTCCGATGCCGTCCACGCCATTGCCGTAGATCCGGTTCGGCCGGACCAGGGTGCCGCCGCCGGCGCTGCCGAGGATCCAGACCCCTGCGCCCGCGCTGTTCGTGATCAGGTTGGACTGGGCCAGGCCCAGCAGGCTGCCGATTTCGTGATCGCCCGATCCGGAAGCGATCTGGATGCCGGTCTGGTTGCGGAAATGTGCGGCCGGGATGCCGTTGGCGGCGGTACCGAACTTGTTGCCGCGGATCACGTAGCCGGTCGCGGTGGCCCCGGTGATCGACAGGGCCGCCGCGTTCGGGATCGCCGCGAACACGTTGTCCAGCACCTCGATGTCGGGACTGGCGCTGGCGAAGATGCCGTTCAGTTCGATCGGCGACGCCAGCACGCCGCTGGCCGAGAGGCCGAAGTAGTTGTTCTGGAGGGTGTGTCCGCTGCTGGTCGCGTCGTTCAGCACGATCGCGCTCGAGAGCATCGCGCCGAAGCTGTTGCGGTGCTCCGGTTCGGGGCCGCCGACCGTGGCGTTCTGGGCCGTGCCGCGGATCTGCAGGCCGAAGTTCAGGAAGCCGAGCGAGCCGATCGACCCGGGGCCGGTGCCGGCGAAGGCGTTGGCGTGGATCAGGTGATCGCGACCGCCGCGCAAGCGGATCGCGACCGTGAAGTTGCCGTTGAAGCCGGTGGCGCCGGCGAAGCCGATGCCCTGCACCGCGAGGCGCGTGCTCGCCGGGGCCGCTTCGGGCACCTGCAGGGCCTGGGCCAGGGTCGTGCTGTCGGACAGCACGACGATACAGAGTTCGGCATCGGTGCCGATCGACTGCGTGTTCGCCTGTGCGCCCGGCTGGCTGTAGCCGTCGATCTCGACCGAGTCGGTGATGTCGGGCAGGGGACTGTCCAGCGAGATCAGGCGCGGGCAGGCGCCCGGGATGTCGAACTCGATGCGTTGCGCGCCCGGCGCCGCGTTGGCCGAGAGCAGCGCGGCGCGCAGCGAGCCGGCACCGCTGTCGTTCGCGTTGGTGACGGTCAGGATGCTGGCGTCGTTGACCGCGGCCTCGTAGGCGCCGATGTCGACGCGCGAGCCGATCACGCGCGTGCCCGCGGGTCCGTCGAGGTCCTGCGAGGGCAGCGACAGGCCGAGCAGCGTGGCCTGGCTCGGGGTCATGCCGGCATTGATCGCGACCGAGGCCGGTGCGGTTTCGCGCAGATGGAAGTCGCCGCCCCCGGCGTTCGCGAATCCCGGCGACTGCGTGGTGATGTTGTCCTGCGCCGAACCGACGCTGCCGATGCGGCTGCCGTAGACGTTGTTGCGCAGGATCAGCGGTTGCGCGCCGTAGTCGGTCGGGGTGTCGAGGTCGGCGCCGCAGGACGACTCGAAGATGTTGTGGTGCACGTACGCGTTCGCCGCGCGCGAGCGGATCTCGACGGCGGCGGCCGCGCCGTCGCAGGCGAGGGCGGCAAAGGTGTTGTGGGCGATCGTCGGCTTCGATTCGCCGGCGTCGTAGTCCAAGCCCACAGGGGTGATGTTCCCGAGCGGCGTCAATCCGGCCACGAGGTTGTTGCTGAAGGAATAGTTCAAGGCATCGAAGGCCTGCACGAACATGTGGCGGCCGTTGCGGAACTCGTTGTAGCGCACCCGGATGGTCGTGGTGTCCGGACAGATGTCGTAGGGACCGCACTTGGTATCGGAGACGGCGAAGCCATAGAAGTTCCGGAAC
>CALMWD010000285.1 GCA_937873105.1 uncultured Rhodanobacteraceae bacterium | reverse complement strand
ATCAATCTCGCGAACGACAACGACCTGCGCCAACTCGCCGAGCAGATGAATGCGGCGGTCAAACCCTGGAGCGCCGCGCCGCTGGTGCCGGGTTACCGCTCGAACCAGACGGCGCTGCCGGTGACCAACCCGGCCGACCGCCGCCAGCAGATCGGCGTCTGGACGCCCGCCGATACGCAGGGCGTGGCGGTCGCGCTCGACAACGCGGCCGCCGCGCAGGTCGCATGGGACGCGACGCCGGCCGCGGCGCGCGCCAAGATCATCGAACACGCCGCCGACCTGCTCGAAGCGCGCCGCGCCGAGTTCATGGCCCTGGCCGTGCGCGAAGCCGGAAAGACGCTGTCCGACGCCATCGCCGAAGTGCGCGAGGCCGCGGACTTCTGCCGCTACTACGCGGCGATCACGCGCAAGATGATGGGCGCCCCGGAAACCCTGAAGGGCCCGACCGGCGAACTGAACCAGTTGTCGCTGCACGGCCGCGGCATCTTCGTCTGCATCAGCCCGTGGAACTTCCCGCTGGCGATCTTCATGGGCCAGGTCGTGGCCGCGCTGGTCACCGGCAATGCCGTGATCGCCAAGCCGGCGGAGCAGACCAACCTGATCGCCCACGCCGCGGTGAAGCTGCTGCACGAAGCCGGCGTGCCGGAGGCGATCCTGCAACTGCTGCCGGGCGATGGCGCAACCGTCGGTTCGGCCCTGACCAAAGATCCGCGCGTCGTCGGCGTCGCCTTCACCGGCTCGACCGAAACCGCCCGACTGATCAATCGCAGCCTGGCCGCGCGCGATGCCTCGATCGCCGTGCTGATCGCCGAGACCGGCGGCCAGAACGCGCTGATCGCCGATTCTTCGGCGCTGCCGGAGCAACTGGTCAAGGATGCGATCGGTTCGGCGTTCGGTTCCGCCGGCCAGCGCTGCTCGGCGGCACGCGTGCTGTTCGTGCAGGAAGACATCGCCGACAAGGTCGTGACCATGCTCGCCGGCGCCATGGACGAAATCGTGGTTGGCGATCCGGCGCTGCTCTCGACCGACATCGGCCCGGTCATCGACAACGACGCCAAGGCCATCCTCGACGCGCATGCCGCGCGCATGGACAAGGAGGCGAAGCTGATCAAGCAGATCGTGCTCGATCCGGCCAAGACCGGCCACGGCAGCTTCTTCGCGCCGCGCGCCTACGAACTGTCCAGCCTGAAGCAACTGCAGCGCGAGGTCTTCGGCCCGGTGCTGCACGTGATCCGCTACGCCGCCAAGGATCTCGACGCCGTGCTCGCCGAGATCAATGCCACCGGCTACGGCCTCACGCTCGGCATCCATTCGCGCATCGACGCAACCATCGAGAAGATCTCGCGCACCGTGCGCGTCGGCAACTGCTACGTGAACCGCAACCAGATCGGTGCGGTCGTCGGCGTGCAGCCGTTCGGCGGCGAAGGCCTGTCGGGCACCGGACCCAAGGCCGGCGGCCCGCATTACCTGGCGCGTTTCGTCACCGAACGCACGCTCACCGTCAACACCACGGCCGCGGGCGGCAACGCTTCGCTGCTGACGCTCGGCGAGTGAATCCAGCCATGCGCGCCCTGCTCGTCCTTGCCTCGCTGCTGCTGACGTCGGCCTGCTCGGAAGACGCACCGCCGATGCAGCCGGCGCCGCCGACCGATCGCAACTTCACCGCGACCGTGAACGACCAGCCCGTGGTCGGCGGCACTCAGCGTTACGAATGCCAGATCCGCTCGCGCGGGGCAGCGGGCGCTCAGGAATACCTGCTGACCTTCACCGACGATCTCGGGCACACCATCCAGATCGGCATCGAACGCGGCGGCGACGCGCCCGGGCCGCGCTCCATCGTCGCGGGGATGGCCACCGCGACCGGGCTGGCCTACGGGCCGCCGAAGGACGGCCAGGCCAGGCTGACCGCCATCGTGCCGACCGCTGTCGGAATGGTCGTATCCGGGCGATTCGATGCACGTTTCGAAGTCGCCAATGCCGCGCCTGGCATCGACGCGCGGGATCCTTTGATCGTGCGGGACGCGGTCTTCGAGCAAGTCGAGTGTCTCGACCCGGTCAAGGCGCGCGCGGCCGGCGGCTGAAGCCTAGTTGCGCAATCGACGCGCGATCGCCTTGCGCGACAGCAGGGCGAATGCCACGCCTGCGGCGAAACCGGCCAGATGCACCGGCCAGGCCACGGCGGCGCCACCCGGCATCAGCGCGAACATCAACGCCTGCACCAGGACCCACAGCCCGATCAGGCTGTAGGCCGGCATGCGCACGAATTCGAAGAACGCGCCCAAGGGCAACATCAGCCCGAGTCGCGATCGCGGGAACAGGATGGCATAGGCACCGACCAAGGCCGACACCGCGCCGCTGGCGCCCACGACAGGCACGCTGTCGGTCGTGTACCACAGGGCACCCG
>CALMWD010000284.1 GCA_937873105.1 uncultured Rhodanobacteraceae bacterium | reverse complement strand
TGCGCGGGCTGACCGGCACGCCCATGCGCAGGATGGCCTTGGCGAACAGTTCGTTCGCGGAGGCCGAACCCGAGCCGTTGACGTTCGCGAACTTGACGACGAAGTCGTTGGTCGCGGCGATGGATTGCGGCTTGAGTTGCGCGTTCATGCCGCCGCCCCGAGCTTGGCCTTGCCGCGGCAGCCGTCGCCGGCCTTGGTCGTCTGCAGCAGGAACTTCTGCATGTCCCAGGCGCCGGTCGGGCAGCGTTCCGCGCACAGCCCGCAATGCAGGCAGACGTCCTCGTCCTTGACCATCACCCGGCCCGTCTTCACGTTCTCGGACACGTACAGGTCCTGCGTCAGGTTCAGGGCGGGCGCGGTCAGGCGCTGGCGCAGCTCGGTCTCGTCGGCGTTGAAGGCGAAGCTGATGCAGTCCATCGGGCAGATGTCGACGCAGGCGTCGCATTCGATGCAGGCGTCCTTCAGGAACACGGTCTGGACGTCGCAGTTCAGGCAGCGCGCGGCCTCCTTGCACGCGGCCTGCGCGTCGAAGCCCAGTTCGACCTCGACCTTGATGCTGGACAGCGTCAGTTCCTTCGGCGCCCAAGGCACCACCTGGCGCTCATCGCGGGTGATCTCGTTGTCGTAGCTCCACTCGTGGATGCCCATCTTCTGCGAGGCCAGGTGGACCATCGGCGGCGGGCGTTCGGTCACGTCCTCGCCGTGCAGGAACTTGTCGATCGACACGGCGGCTTCATGGCCGTGGGCGACCGCCCAGATGATGTTCTTCGGCCCGAACGCGGCATCGCCGCCGAAGAACACCTTCGGCAAGGTCGATTGCAGGCTGGATGCATCGAGCACCGGCAGGCCCCAGCGGTCGAATTCGAGGCCGATGTCGCGCTCGATCCACGGGAACGAATTCTCCTGCCCGACCGCGATCAACACGTCGTCGCATTCGACGCGCACGTCGGGTTCGCCGGTCGGCACCAGGCTGCGCCGGCCCTGGGCGTCGAATTCGGCACGCACCAACTCGAACGTCATCGCAACCAGTTGGCCGTTCTCGTGCTCGAAGGTCTTGGGCACGTGGTAGTTCAGGAACGGGATGCCCTCGTGCTGGGCGTCCTCCTTTTCCCAGGGCGAGGCCTTCATCTCGTCGTAGCCGGAACGCACGATGACCTTGACGTCCTCGCCGCCGAGGCGCCTGGCCGAACGGCAGCAGTCCATCGCGGTGTTGCCGCCGCCGAGCACGATGACGCGGCGGCCGATCTTCTCGACGTGACCGAACGAGACCGAGGCCAGCCAGTCGATGCCGAGGTGGATGTTCGCGGCCGCTTCCTTGCGTCCGGGCAGATCCAGGTCGCGGCCGCGCGGCGCGCCCGAGCCGACAAAGACTGCATCCCAACCTTCGGCCAGCAGATCCTTCAACGAACCGATGCGGCTGCCGCCGCGGAACTCGACGCCGAGCGCGGTGACGAAGCCGCATTCCTCGTCGATCACCGATTCCGGCAGGCGGAAGCGCGGCACCTGCGAACGCATGAAGCCGCCGGCCTTGGGGTCGGCATCGAACACGGTCACCGCATAACCCTGCAGGGCCAGATCGCGCGCCACCGTCAACGAGGCCGGACCCGCTCCGACGCAGGCGACGCGTTTGCCGTTGCGCGGCTTCGGCTTCGGCATCTTCGCGGCGATCTCGCCCTTGTGGTCGGCGGCGACGCGCTTGAGGCGGCAGATCGCGACCGGCTCGGGCTTCTCGGTGTTCGCCTCCTCGACCCGACCGCGCCGACAGGCCGGTTCGCAGGGCCGGTCGCAGGTGCGACCGAGGACGCCGGGGAAGACGTTGGACCACCAGTTCACCATGTAGGCGGCGTCGTGGCGACCGGCGGCGATCAGGCGGATGTATTCGGGCACCGGCGTGTGCGCCGGACAGGCCCATTGGCAATCGACGACCTTGTGGAAGTAGTCGGGATTGCGGATATCGGTCGGACGCATGCTTCTCCCCATCGCAACGACAGACGAACGCACAGCGACAACAACAGCGATCCGAGTCTAGCCCGAAAGCGGGCCACGGCAATGCCCTCGGCTCAGCGTCGCGTCGCGCCCGACAGGGTATGGGACCACTGGCCGACCGCGTCGCCGACGACGTAGTGCACGCCGTCGCGGAACAGTTCTCCGAGCGGCGACGGTTCGTCGACGCCGCACATCACCACGAGCTTGCCGTGCTTCAGGGATTCCGCCACCAGCCGCGACCGCGATTCGCGCCAGTCCGTCGCGGGCGAGCTCCAGTCGATCAGGTTCGCGTAGATGCTCGGCAGGCGGCACAGGCGCTGCTGGTCGCGTCCGACCTCGGTGAAGCCGGACAGGCACAGGCGCACGCCGGCGGTCTGGATGGCTTCGAGCGCCCGGCTCGCGCGCGGCACGTCCTCGACCAGCTGCGATGCATCGAACACCAGGGCGAGCGCGTCGGCATCGCACTGCAGGCCGTGCAGGTCGGCGCCGAGCCACTGCGGGAACGCGG
>CALMWD010000283.1 GCA_937873105.1 uncultured Rhodanobacteraceae bacterium | reverse complement strand
ACCTCGATGCGCCGCATCTGTACCGGCGCGCTGACCAGCGCCGAAGGCGTCTCCGGCAAGGGCAGTTCGATTCGCTCGCCGACCCCGGCGCGCAGCGCGCGGTCGATGGTGTCGGACGACAGTTCGGCGGCGTGCGCGCTCCCTCCGGAGCACAGCAGGGCCAGCGCGGACCACAGGAAGGAACGTTTCATCGGTCGGCTCCATGCGACCGCAAACCGGCCGCTCACGGGAATGCGCGGAGTATAGGCAGCCGATGGTTCCGATTCCGTGTGGCGGACGACAGTTGCCCCCGGGTGCAGCGCCGTGCCGACGAACGGCGTTCAGAAGTCGAGCGTTTCGAAGCCGTTGGCCAGGATCACCTCGGCGAGCCCGCCGTAGAGCGTGAACGGGAAGCTGTTGTTGGACAGGTTCGTGTCCGGCGTCGTGCCCGAGGACACCACGCCGCTCATCGTCCGGAAGCCCAGGTACTTGTCGAGGATGACCGAGCAGACGATGGCCGCGCCCGCGGCCAGCGATGCCTGCGGACTGGTCGGACTGCAGACCACGCTCGCGTTCAGACCGGTCGGCACGTCGGCGAAGCCGCAGCTCACGTTCGCCGCGGCGTTCGGTCCGTTGTTGGCGCAGCGGATGGTGTAGCCCACGCGCCCCGACGGTGGCGGCGGCGGGGGCAGTTGCTGCGATACCTGCAGGTCGGTGCTCGGCGTCGGGCTCGTGGCCGAGACCAGCAGGCCGAGATACGGAAAGGCCCACGGGTCCAGCCCGTCGCCCTGGACCGAACGCACCGTGCCGTAGAAGCGGTCGGCCTCGATGCCGTTGTTGCCGCTCATGGTGCGGTTCGCGACCAGCGGGATCAGGAACTCGTATCCGGCCTGGCTGCCCAGCGGCCACGCGGTCGCGCCCGGGCTGTTCGGGTCGCGGCGGTCGAGCTGGTAGGCGTTGCCGCCGGGCACGGGGATGATGGCGTAGGGATTCGCCCCGGCCGCCGGCTGCGGGCAGCCGGTCACGCGCAGGTTCGCGCCGAACGAGAGGTCGGTGATGACCGCGTTCGTGAATTCGATCCAGCCGCCGGTCCCGCTCATCGCCCGGTAGAAGCAGCGTACCGGTGCCGCCGGATCGACATGGACGGATGCGCCCGCCGGCGGCACGAAGCCGACCGTCATCAGCCGGCCGACCGCCGGCGAGGCGATGCCCTCCATGCGCAGGCTGACGTAGAACGGCTGGTTCACGCTCGGCTGCGGCGGACTCGGGATGTAGGCCTGGGACACGAAGTAGCCGGTGCCGTTCGCCATGTAGCCGAGCGTGAAGTCGTAGGCGGGCGTGTAGGTCAGCGGCCCGGCGCGCCATTGCACCTGGGCCGCGAGCGGCATCGCGACGAACGCGATCACTGCGGCAAGCGAACGAAGCAGGCGGGACATGGCGGCACCTTGGCGGGGAAGTCGGCACGGGGGTACGCAGGACGGCAGCGAAACTCGTCACGGCGGGTAGAATTCGCCGTCATCCTTGCCCGGAGTTCGCATGTCCTCGAAGCCGTTGCACGTCCTCGTCCTCGCCGCCGGCGAAGGCAAGCGCATGAAGTCGGCGCGGCCCAAGGTGCTGCAGCCGGTCTGCGGCGTGCCGATGCTGGCGCGGGTGATCGCGACCGCGCGCGAACTCGGGCCGGCGGCGATCCACGTCGTCTACGGCCATGGCGGCGACCAGGTGCGTGCCGCCTTCGCGCACGAGGCGGATCTGCGCTGGGCCGAACAGGCGCGGCAGCTCGGCACCGGCCATGCGGTGATGCAGGCCATGCCCGGCATTCCCGACGAGGCCCGCGTGCTGGTGCTGTACGGCGACGTGCCGCTGACGCGCGCGGCGACCCTGCGCGTGCTCGTGCACGCCCATGGCGCGCTGGCCGTGCTGGCTGCCGAGTTCGCCGATCCGAAAGGCTATGGCCGCATCGTCCGCGACGCCCGCGGCCACGTCGCCGCGATCGTCGAGGAGAAGGACGCGACCGAGGCGCAGCGCGCGATCCGCGAGATCAACACCGGCATGATCGCCGCCGACGCCGCGCCGCTGCGGCGCTGGCTGGCCACGCTCGGCACCGCGAACGCGCAGGGCGAGTATTACCTCACCGACGTGTTCGCCAAGGCGGCGGCGGAAGGTGCGGCCGCACACGTCGCCTTGTGCGCGGACGAGGCCGAGGCGCTCGGCGCCAACGATGCCGTGCAGCTGGCCGACCTGTCGCGGCGCCTGAACGCGCGCCGCGTGCATGAACTCCTGCTCGGCGGCGTGCGCATGGCCGATCCGGGCAGCGTGCAGGTGCGCGCCGACGTGGCCCACGGCCGCGACGTCGAGTTCGACCTGAACCTGGTGCTGGAAGGCTTCGTGTCGCTGGGCGACGAGGTGCGCATCGGCCCCTTCGTGCGCCTGAAGGATTGCCGGCTCGCCGCCGGCACCGTCGTCAACGCGCATTGCGACCTCGAGGGCGTGGTCACGCACGGGCCCTGCGTCATCGGTCCGTTCGCGCGCCTGCGTCCCGGCACCGAACTGGCCGAAGGCGTGCACGTCGGCAACTTCGTCGAGACCAAGCAGGCGCGGCTCGGCCGCGGCTCGAAGGCGAATCATCTGAGCTATCTCGGCGACGCCGTCATCGGGGCCGGCGTCAATGTCGGCGCCGGCACCATCACCTGCAACTACGACGGCGCGAACAAGCACCTCACCCGCATCGATGACGGCGCCTTCATCGGCTCGAATTCGTCCCTGGTCGCGCCGGTCACGATCGGGGCCGAGGCCACGATCGGCGCGGGCAGCGTCGTCACCCGCGACGCCCCGGCCGGCGAACTCACCGTGGCCCGCGCCAAGGCGCGCTCGATCCCGGGCTGGCAGCGACCGCGCAAGACTTGACCTGGCGCAAGCCGGGCGGGGTGTTGCGGCCGGTATCATTCGCCGGAACTCGCGCCTGTCCGGTCGGTCCATGGACGCGGGCGCATCACTGATGGACGGATCCATGTCGCATTTCGTATTCCCGCCGTTGCCGGCGGCCCATGTCGCTCGACCCTTGCCACGCCTGAGCGTCGTGGTGCCCGCCTACAACGAGCAGGAAGTCATCGCCGAAACTCATCGGCGACTGCGTGCGGCCTGCGCAGCCGTGGTCGGCGAGGATTTCGAGATCGTCTACGTCAACGACGGTTCGCGCGACGACACCTGGCCGATGCTGCAGGAGATTGCCGCGCGCGACGGCAATGTGGTGGCCGTCGGCCTGTCGCGCAACTTCGGGCACCAGCTCGCGCTCAGCGCCGGACTCGAACTCTGCCGCGGCGAACGCATCCTGATGATCGATGCCGACTTGCAGGATCCGCCGGAGCTGCTCGGCGAGATGATGGCCAGGATCGACGCGGGCGCCGACATCGTCTACGGCAAGCGCAGCGAACGCCTCGGCGAAACCGCGTTCAAGCGCGGCACGGCCGCCGCCTTCTATCGCGTGCTCGATCGTCTCACCGACGTCGACATCCCGACCGACACCGGCGATTTCCGGCTGGTGACGCGTCCGGTCCTGGAGGCCTTGAAGCAGCTGCCGGAATCGCATCGCTTCGTGCGCGGGCTGTTCGCCTGGCTAGGTTTCAACCAGGTCGCCTTGCCCTACGTGCGCCAGGAACGTTTCGCCGGCGAGACCAAGTATCCGCTCAAGCGCATGTTGCGCCTGGCCGTCGACGCGATCACCGGCTTCTCCACGGTGCCCCTGCGTGCGGCGCTCTGGCTGGCCGCGATCGGCTTCGTGGTCGCGCTCGGGGTCGGCGCCTACGCGGTCGGTTCCTGGCTGTTCTTCGACACCGTGCGCGGCTGGGCCAGCATCGTCGGCGTGATCGCGCTGTTCGCGTCCGCGCAACTGCTCTGCCTCGCCATCCTCGGCGAGTACATCGGGCGCATGTTCATGCAGGCCAAGGGCCGGCCGCTCGCGATCGTGCGGGAAGTGGTGGTCCAGGCCTCGGGCCAGTCCCGATGAAGCGGCGGATTGCACACCCGGCCGTGCTGGCGGAGCTGGGGCGTGCGGCGGTCATCTCGATGTGCGCCGCCATCGCGGTCTACTACGCCGGCTCCACCGCCGCGGCCATCTGGCATTACGGGTGGACGGAGTTGTTCCAGGATCAGTTCCGGCAATACGCGCGGCTGTTGAGCGAGCCCTTCCCACGGAATGTGCTGATGCCCGACAACAGCCATCGGCAGATCACGTCCAACCTGGTGCGCCTGGCCGACCTGCACTGGCGCCAGGGCGACCAGGACATCGGCGTGGCGATGGGGCTGGCGATGCTGCTGGCCGTCCTGGCCAGCCTCTGGTGGCGGATCCTGGGAGACGCGGAGCAACCCCGCGTGGCCCGCGCGGCGGCGCTGCTGGTCGCCACGATCGGGCTCATGTGGATGGGCTCGGCGCGGATGCAGTTCCATGGCAACGAGGCCTTCCAGATCTATCTGGTCATGTTGTGCGCGGTCGGCGTGATGCTGGCGGTCGAGCGCATGCGTCTCCATCCCGCGCTCGGTCCGGCCCTGCTCGGATTGGCGTCGGCGGCCGTCGCCCTGGTCAGCTTCGGCACCGGGGTCGCGGTATCGGGCCTCGTCGTGGCCCTGATGGTGGTGCGTCGCGTCGAGCTGCGCTGGACCTTGGCCCTATCCGTGGTCGCGGTGTTCAACGTGATCGCCTACACGTTCCTGATGCCCGGTGCCGATGGCGTGCATAGCGTCGTGTCCCGCTCCTTGCCCGATATCGCCCGCAATGCGGCGACGTTCCTGTCTTCGTTCTGGACGTCGGGTTGGCTGAGTTATGCCGACCAGGGCGTGGCCGGCGTCGATGCCGGACGAATGGCCACCATGAGCCTGGGCGGGCTGGTGGTGACGAGCGCACGCGGCGTTGTCGCCGCCACCGGTACGCCGACCCGCCTCGATCTGGCGAGGGCCCTCCGCTCCC
>CALMWD010000282.1 GCA_937873105.1 uncultured Rhodanobacteraceae bacterium | reverse complement strand
AACTTCTCCTTCGGGGCGTCGGCGAAGATCAGCGCCGGGTTCTTGCCGCCGAGTTCGAGCGACAACTTCTTCAGCTGGGGCGCGCAGCGTTCGGCGATGCGGCGGCCGACGGCGGTGCTGCCGGTGAAGCTGATCGCCTTGATCCCGGGGTGCTCGACCATGGCCTCGCCGACCGTCTGGCCGAGGCCGTGCACGACATTCAGCACGCCTTCCGGAAAATCGATGTCGCGCGCCAGCTCGGCCAGCATCTGCGCGCTCAGCGGCGTCACTTCCGAAGGTTTTGCGATCACGCAGTTGCCTGCAGCAAGCGCGGGCGCCAGCTTCCAGGTGAACAGCAGCAGGGGCATGTTCCAGGGCGCAATCACGCCGACCACGCCATGCGGCTGACGCAGCGTGTAGTTCAACCCGGCCTGGCCATGGTGCGATTCGGAGGCGAACTGGGTGGCCGCGTGCGCGAAGAAGCGCAGGTTCGCGACCGCCCGCGGAATCTCGATCTCGCGCGTCAGCCACAGGGGTTTGCCGGTGTCGCGGGTTTCGGCCTCGGCGAATTCGGGGATGCGCGCCTCGAGCGCGTCGGCCAACCGCACCAGCCAGCGTGCGCGTTCCGAGTTCGGCAGCGTCGACCAAAGCGGGAATGCGGCCTGCGCGCGGCGCACCGCGACGTCCACGTCGTGCGCGGTGCCGGCGCTGACCTGGGCATAGACCTCGGCCGTGGCCGGATCGACCACGTCGAGCCAGTGTTCGACCGCGTTCAGTTCGGAATAGGCGATGCGTCGCATGCGCGAAGCCTAGCCGATGCGCCCTCAAACGCGCGATTCACAGCGACTGCGTGCGCCCGCCGTCGACCGGGACGTTGATGCCGTTGATGTAGCCCGCCGCGGGCGAGGCGAGGAAGGCGATGGCGGCGGCGACTTCATGGGCTTCGGCGAAGCGCGCGGCGGGAACGCTGGCGAGCATGCCGGCCTCGATCTCCGTGCGCGGCTTGCCGGTGGCGGCGACGCGTTCCTCGATGATCTGTTCGAGGCGCTGGGTGCGCGTGAATCCGGGCAGCACGTTGTTGACGGTGATGCCGTGCGCCGCGAGCTCGCCGGCCAGGGTCTTGGCCCAGCTCGCGACCGCGCCGCGGATGGTGTTCGAGACGCCGAGGTTGCGGATCGGTTCCTTCACCGAGGTCGAGATGACGTTGATGATGCGCCCGTAGCCCGCGGCCTTCATGCCGCCGACCGTGGCCTGCACCAGCGCGTGATTGGCCAGGAGATGGCGCTGGAACGTGTCGAGGAACTGCTCGCCGGTCGCCTGGATTGCGGCGCCCGGGTTGGGGCCCGCGGTGTTGTTCACGAGGATCTGCACCGGGTGCGCCGTCACCAAGGCTTCGACGGCCGCACGCAGCGCTGCAGTATCCGAAACATCCGCGCTCAGCCAAGCATGCTTCTGCGCGGCGTGCGTCTTCGGCAAGGTGCGCGTCAGCGCGTCGAGGGCATCGCGGTCGCGCGCCAGCACGGTCACGTCGGCGCCGAGGCCGGCCAGGGCTTCCGCCGCCGCTCGGCCGATGCCGCGCGACGCGCCGCAGACAAGGGCGTGCTTTCCGGTGAGATCAAGTTTCATCGCGATTCTTCCTCGTGCAGTCGTGCGCGCATCATCGCGGCCACGGCGCGGCGGTCGTCTCCGCCGTGTCGGTCCAGGTGCTCGATGACGCCGCGCTGATTGGCGATCGGATGGTTCTGGCCGAGCTTGAACGTCAGTTCGATGCGTTCCGCGACGAAGCGGAAGCCGACGATGCCACGCAGCTTGCGGCGCGTGTCGGGCGTCGTTTGCGCGCAGCGCCAGTCGCTGCCGTGCTTGGCTTCGTAGAGATCCGACAGTCCGGTCACGATGGCTTCCAGTGCGGCCGGTTCCTCTACGATCGAGAGGCGGCCATACAAGTGCGCCGTGGCGTAGTTCCAGGGCGGCACCCGTTGCTCGGGATCGGCGTACCAGGTCGGGGAAACGTAGGCATGCGGGCCGTGCACGACGCCCAGCACGAGCTGGCGGTCGATGTCGCGCCATTGCGGATTCGCCTTCGACCAATGTCCCAGCAATTCGACACGCTCGCCGTCGCGCCGATACAGCACCGGCAGGTGGCTCGCAAATGGCGCGCCCTCGTGCTGGTGCACCAGGGTCACGAAGGCATCGTGGGCGATCAGTTCGTCGAGCGCGGCGAGATCGTGTTCGGCGAAGGGGCGCGGCGTGTACATGTTCGTTCAGCGCGGCGGCAGCTTCATCGTCATCTGTTCGAGCAGGTCGTCCTCATCGTCCGAACGCGGCGGAGCGACGCTGTCGAGATCGAAGCCCATGAGTTCGGCGTCGTCCTCGTCGATGCCGTCGAAGGCGCGGTAGTCGGCATCGAGCAGGGCGGTACGGGCCTCGTCCTCGTTCGGGAAGTGCTCGGTTTCGCCGTTGGCGCTGAAGACGTCGGCGCTGCCGTCCTCGTTCGGCGTCAGGCGCGCCCAGTGCAGCATGTCGCCGAAGGTGACGACCCACCATTGTTCTTCCGACATCGGGGCTCCCTGATTCATGGTCAGACGATCAAGGCGACGATCACGGTGATCGGCGCCAACACCAGCAGGATCATCACGCACCAAACGCAGACATAGGCGCCGAAGGCCAGGGCATGCGCCTTCGGATCGTTCAACTTCCGGGATTCGCGGGCCTTCAGGTAGGCATGCAGGCGCTGCATCCGGCCCTCGGGCGGCTCGATCAGGCGCAGCGCCACCTCGCGGTGGCGCTCGACCAAGCGTGCCATGAACCGACGCAGCAGCATGGCCGCGACGACCGCCAGGACGAGGGCGAGCACGACATCGCCCAGCGCCGCCAGCAACAAGGGGCGGGTGTAATCCACGGCCATCACTCAGAACTCGGCCGCGCCGGGCGCGCGCGGATAGGGGATCGCGTCGCGGATGTTGGTCAGCCCGCAGACGTAGACCACCAGGCGCTCGAAGCCCAGGCCGAAGCCCGCGTGCGGCACCGTGCCGTAGCGGCGCAGGTCGCGGTACCACTGGTACGACTCCGGGTTCAGTCCGAACTGGGCGATGCGCTGGTCGAGGATGTGCAGGCGCTCCTCGCGCTGCGAGCCGCCGATGATCTCGCCGATGCCGGGCGCCAGCACGTCCATGGCCGCGACGGTGCGACCGTCGTCGTTCAGGCGCATGTAGAAGGACTTGATCTGCTCGGGGTAGTTCATGACCACGGTCGGGCGGCCGACGTGCTTTTCGGTCAGCCAGCGTTCGTGCTCGGTCTGAAGGTCGAGGCCCCATTCGACCGGGTAGTCGAACGTCTCGCCCGACTTCTTCAGCAGTTCGATCGCCTGGCTGTAATCGACCCGCTCGAACGGCGACCGGATGAAGTTCTCGAGCCGCGAAATCGCGGTCTTCTCGATGCGGTCGTTGATGAAGGCCATGTCGTCGCCGCGCTCGGCCAGGACCGCCGCGAAGATGTACTTCAGGAAGTCCTCGGCCAGCGTGGCGTCGTCGTTCAGGTCGGCGAAGGCGATCTCGGGCTCGATCATCCAGAACTCGGCGAGATGGCGCGTGGTGTTCGAGTTCTCCGCACGGAAGGTCGGGCCGAAGGTGTAGACCTTGCTCAGCGCCAGGCAGTAGGCCTCGACATTGAGCTGTCCGGACACGGTCAGGTAGGCCTCCTTGCCGAAGAAGTCCTTGTGCCAGTCGATCTGGCCCTTGTCGGTGCGCGGCAGGTTGGCGAGGTCGAGGGTCGACACGCGGAACATCTGGCCGGCGCCTTCGCAGTCGCTCGCGGTGATGATCGGCGTGTTCACCCAGAAGAAGCCGCGCTCGTGGAAATAGCGGTGGATGGCCTGGGCGATGGTGTGGCGGATGCGCGTGACCGCGCCGAAGGTGTTGGTGCGCGGGCGCAGGTGCGCCACTTCGCGCAGGAACTCCATCGAATGCGGCTTGGGCTGGATCGGGTAGGTTTCCGGATCGTCGACCATGCCGGTGACCTCGACCGCGTCGGCCTGGATCTCGTAGCTCTGGCCCTTGCCCTGCGACTGCACCAGGGTGCCGGTGGCGATCACCGCGCAGCCGGCGGTCAGATGCACGACTTCGCTGTCGTAGTTCGGCAGGGTGTTCGGCGCGACGACCTGGATCGAATCCTGGCCGGAACCGTCGTTGACCGTCACGAAGGAAATGC
>CALMWD010000281.1 GCA_937873105.1 uncultured Rhodanobacteraceae bacterium | reverse complement strand
GAGGTTCTCCGGAAGTTCGCCGACCACGAGCGGCAAGGTCATCGGCTTGCCGTCGCGGACGATGCCGAGCGTGACCTGGGTCCCGGGCGCGGTCGCGCCGATGATCGGCGGCAAGTCGCCGGAGCGCTCGATCTTCTGGCCGTCGACGCTGACGATCACGTCGCGCTCCTTCAGGCCGGCCTTGGCTGCCGGTGTCCCGGCATTGACCTGTGCCACCAAGGCGCCGGTCACGCGCGACAGCCCGAGCGACTTCTGCAGGTCGGCGGACACCTCTTGCAACGCCACGCCCAGGTAACCGCGCGCGACCTTGCCTTTGGTGCGCAACTGCTGCACGACCTTGTTCGCGTAGTCGATCGGAATCGCGAAGCTCAGTCCGATCGAGCCGCCGGTGTTCGAGAAGATCTGCGAATTGATACCGACCACTTCGCCGTCCAGGTTGAACAGCGGGCCGCCGGAATTGCCGCGGTTGATGGCGGCGTCGTTCTGGATGAAGGGCACGTAGCGCTGGTCGTCGCCGAGGTTGCGGCCGACGGCGCTGACAATGCCGGCGGTGACCGAGAAATCGAGGTTGTAGGGCGAGCCGATCGCCACCACCCACTGCCCCGGCTTCAACTTGGACGAATCGCCGAGCCGGGCCGCAGTCAGGCCGCTGGCCTCGATCTTGAGCAGGGCGACGTCGCTTTGCTGGTCGCTGCCGACGATCTTGGCCTTGAACTCGCGACGGTCCTTCAGGCGCACCGTGACCTCATCGGCGCCATCGACGACGTGGTGGTTGGTCAGCAGGTAGCCGTCGTTCGAGATGACGAAGCCGGAACCGCCGGACACCCGTTCGCCGCGGCCCGGCCGCGGGAACTGGCGCGGATCGCCGAAGAAGCGGCGGAAGATCTCCGGGACTTCCTCTTCGCTGAGTTGCGACGGATCGTCGGCCTCGGCCGCGTTCTTGCGGGCCGTGATGTTGACCACCGCCGGCGCATTGCGCTCGACCAACTGCGTGAAGTCGGGCAAACCTTGCGCGCGCAACGGCGCGACGACCAACACCAACGCGACCATGGCGGTCTGAAGACAACGCTTCAACATGGATGGATCTCCTTCTGGGTGCATGCGACGACGCGCAAATGCGCGCCGCCCTTCAATCGTTCAAGGCCTGCGCGGCCCGATTGGCGAGGTCGACCGCCGTCGCCAGCGGCACTTCGCCGACCACGACGGCGCGCTGCCGGCCGAGCTGGCGCGAGGCGAGCTGGGTCGCGCCGCGACGCAGCGTCGTCAGTCGATCGAGTTCGTCGGCGCGCGGCTCCAGGTACAACGTGATCATCGCCAGACCGTCGCTGAGGATCAGGCTGCGCCGGGCACCGTCGATGCGCTCGCCGATCAGGCGGAAGCCCGGCGGCGGGCTGACCGGCAAGGCGGCCTCCGGCTTCGCCGCGGCGACGGCAGCGCCCGCTTGCGAGGCGCGCGGATCGACCACGAGCGAGGTGAACATCACCTGCTGCAGGGTTTCGCGACGCGGCCCGATCAGGGCGACGCCGAGCAGCAGGCCGTTGTCCGGGTTGATCCACAGGCGCTGCGAGTGGCGCACGTCGTCGCGGGCGACGGCGTCGATCACGCGGGCCTGGAAGCCGGCGATGCGCTCTTCCGAGGACTGTCGGATGCGATAGCTGTCGCCGATGCGTTCGGCATCAAAGGCCTGCGCAGCGATCGCGATGGAGGGCAGGCGCCGGGCTTGCCCGGCGTCTTCGATCCGGGTTTCGCGGGCGTCCCGGAACAAGGCGCGCGGCAGACCGCTGAGGCTCGCGACCTGCTGGTAACCGGCGTCGCCGGGGCGATGCACGACGCGCACCGCATCGAAACGGCCGTCGTGCATGAACACGACCACGCCTTCGAACGATCGCGCCGACTGCGCCTGCTGCGCCGCGCCGATCAAGGCCAACGGATCCTGAGCCCGGAGCGGCGAGGCAAGAGCCAGCAGCAGGGTCGCCAGGCGGAACACGGGCCTCATGTCAGCGCGCGGACTGTCCGGTCAACGCCGGCGCGGCATCGCGGGTATCGGGCGTGGCCACGACCGGCACGTAGGACACGATGCCGAGCGCTCCGGCGGTCCCGTTGGCGAGGCCGTGTTCGACGAAATACGCATCGAACTCGCTGCTCAACTGCGGCTGCGCGAGCACGAAGCTCTGGCGGTCCGCCACCGGCGACAGGCGCCAGTTCGGGGTCAGGTCGCTGGTCGTGACCGGCGCCACGTTGGCCAGCATCGCTTCGCCTGGCTGCGCCGCATCAGGCGACACCGCGGGCTGGCCCAGCATCAACGCGAACACCGCCACGCCCGCGGCGATGGCGCCGCCGGCCAAGCCGCGCCAGAGCCGCATCCCGCCGGCTGCCGTCGCGGTCGACGGCGCCGCGTCTGCATCGGCCTCGATGGCGTCACGCACCCGCGCGCAGAAATCGACCGGGGCCAGGCTGCCCTGCTGGCGCAGGATGTCACGGGCGCAGTGCCAGCGTTCCCAGGTCGCCGACAGATCGGCGTCGTTGCCGAGGCGCTTGCTCAGGAAACGCGCGCTGTCCGTGGACAGTTCGCCGTCCATCAGGGACGAGAGTTGTTCGCGTACGGTGTCGTCGCTCATGACGCTTCCAATCCGGCATCGCGGCCGTCCAGCAACGGCCGCAGGTTCTGGTCGATGGCATCGCGCGCACGGAAGATGCGCGAACGCACGGTGCCGATCGGACAATTCATGACCTGCGCGATCTCCTCGTAGCTCAGGCCATCGACCTCACGCAAGGTGATGGCTTGGCGCAGTTCCTCGGGCAGCTTGTCGACTGCGGAAGTGACTGCGCGTTCGATCTCCTGGCGCATCATCTCGCGCTCCGGCGTGGCCGGGTCGCGCAGGCGCATCGCGCTCTCGAACTGGGCGGCGTCGTCGATCTGGATGTCGTCGCCGGGCGGGCGCCGCCCCATCGAGACCAGATGGTTCTTGGCCGTATTCGTCGCGATGGTGTAGAGCCAGGTGTAGAACGCGCTGTCGCCGCGGAAGTTGGCCAGGGCGCGATAGGCGCGCAGGAAAGTGTCCTGGGCCACGTCCTGGGCCTCGGCATGGTTGTGCACGTAGCGCGAAATGATCGCGAACACCTTGTGCTGGTACTTGCGGACCAGCAGGTCGAACGCGTTCTTCTGGCCGGCCTGCACGCGGCGCACCAGTTCGAGATCGGCATCGGCCTCGCTCATTCGGGGACCACCTGGGCCGGCCTGCGGCGCGATCACCGCAGCCAGCGGCACGGCGGCCGCGGGCGTCGAGAGCAGGGACAAACTGGCGGGCATCGCTCGGTTCCGTTCCGGGGAATCGGAGCCATAGACCCGTGGGTGCGGAAAAAGTTCACGGCAGGTCCGCGCCGCCGACCTGGCCGCCGTTGACCAGGCGCTCGCGCTCCGCCATCAGGTTCTCGAAGGACGCAGCCGGCAAGGGCCGGCAGAACAGGTAGCCCTGCAGTTCCTCGCAACCGTGCTCGCGCAGGAAGTTCAGGTGCTCCTCGTACTCCACGCCTTCGGCGATGACGCCGCGATTCAAGTGCTGGGCCATGTTGCTGGTGGCGCGCACGATCGCCTCCTC
>CALMWD010000280.1 GCA_937873105.1 uncultured Rhodanobacteraceae bacterium | reverse complement strand
CGACGCCCACCGGAAACCCGATGCGGTACTCGTGCAGGAAGGCTTCGAGCGAAGTCGGCGTCATCGCCGCGTGGTGTTCGAAGACGCTGTGCAGGCCGATCACCGCGACGTCGTCAGGCGAAAAGGTCTGGGCGATTTCCAGCGCCTGCGGCAGCGCGTGCGAGACGCAGCCCGGGCACAGCATCTGGAAGACTTCCAGCACCACGACGCGGCCGCGCAGGTCGGCCAGCTGCAACGCGGGCGCATTGAACCAGCGGCGGGTCTGGAGCGGCGGGGCGATCGGGAAGTCCTGCGGCATGGTCGGTTCCTCGTGGCGGACGGCCATGCTGGCGCCGACGCCGCGGGCCGGCAAGCGCACGCCGGCTAAATGGCCTCGGTCCGGGCCCGGAAAAGTTCAGGATGGATTAACCGCGCTGCGCCACACTCGGTTCGCTTACCACGGGGATTGCCATGAAACGCCTTGTCGTCCTTGCCCTGACCGCCGCCGCCAGCTTCCTGTCCGGTTGCGCGACCTACGACGATTATTCGTACTACGACCGCGACGGCTATTACGAGGACGAGTACTACGGCGACCGCTACGTCGGCCGTCGCTACTACTACGACGAGTGGGGCAACCGGGTCTACATCGACGACTACGACGTCAGCCAGCGCTACGGCGTCTACTACGGCTCGGCGGCCTGGGGCTATCCCGACTACGTCCGCTACAACTGGTACTACTCGGCGCTGTGGCCGACCTACCGCTATTACTACGACCCCTTCTGGAGCCCCGGCTTCTACTACGGCGTCACCTTCTTCCCGCGCACCTATTTCGGCCTGAACGTGGGCTGGTACAGCTGGCCGTACTACCAGGCCTATGCGCCGTACCGATACAGCCACGTCGACCACTATTACGACTGGGCCCAGTACAGCCGCCACCGCGCCGCCGACCGCCAGCGCTACGACGACTTCTACCTGCCGCGTTACGGCAGCGCGCGCAACGAGGCGCAGATCCTCGCGCGCCGCACCGGCGCCCGCGATCAGTTGCCGATGTATTACGGCGCCTCCGGCCAGCCCGGCACCATCGTCGATCCGTCGATCGCACGGCAGTCGCGCGCCCGCGGCCAGCTCACGCCGTTCGAACGCAGCGCCCGCGATCCCGCCTGGGAGCCGTACGGACCCGACGGCCGCGGCTATGGCGGCTTCACCGGCCATGGCGCGCAGCCGAACGCGCGCGACCCACTCGGTCGCGGCACGCGCACGCCGGTCCCGGGCGACCAGCAGGCACCGATCGAGCGCGGCGACGCGCCGGTGACGCGTACCCCGCGCGGCTACGACCGCGACCCGGCACGCATCGACGGCCCGGTCGCGCCGACGCCGAACCAGCGCAGCTACCCGCGCAGCACGCGCGAACCGCTGCGCGATCCGCGCAACGAGCAGTCGCAGGAATCGGCGACGCCGTATTCGCGCGGACGCACGACCCTGCCGAACCGCGAGTACGACACGGGTTCGCGCCAGATCCTGCCGCGGCAGACGCGCGAACCCTACGACCCGGTGTTCGAACGTCATGTCGAGGAACCGGCCCAGGTTCGCTCGCGCGAGGTCGATCGCAGCCGCCCGCTGCAGACCCCGCCGCGCTACCAGCCCAGCCAGCCGATGGAACGCAGCCAGCCGCGTACCTTCGAGCGCAGCGAACCGCGGGCGATGCCGAGCTACGAACGCAGCGAGCCGCGCATCGAACGCACGCAGCGTTACGAGCCGCGTCCGGCCCCGAGCTTCCAGCGCAGCGAACCGGCACCGCAGCCGCGCTTCGAACCGCGCGCGGCGCCGAGCTACACGCCGCGCAGCGCGCCGAGCAGCAGCGGTTCCTCGGACGATGGCGGCGGTCGCGCCTCGCGCGGCCAGCTCGAACGCATCATCCGCGACGACGACTGATCAGACCTCGCGCAACACCCCGTCCTCGAGCTTCAACACCCGGTCGGCGAGCTTCAGGCTCGCCGGCCGGTGCGTGATCAGCAGCACCGTGCGTTCGCGCAGCAGGGCATGGCATTCGGCGATGAAGTCGCGCTCGCCGTCCGGATCGAACATCGCCGTGGCCTCGTCCAGGATCAGCACCGCCGGATCCTTCAGCAGCGCCCGTGCCAGCGCGATGCGCTGGCGTTGCCCGCCGGACAGGCGCAGGCCTTCGTCGCCGACCACCGTGTCGTAGCCTTGCGGCAATCGCGAGATGAAGTCGTGCGCATGCGCGGCGCGGGCGGCACGTTCGATGTCCGCACGCGTCGCCTGGGCGTCGCCGAAGCCGATGTTGTGCGCCACCGTGTCGTGCCAAAGCAGCACCTGCTGGCTGACCAGGCCGACGTGCCGGCGCAGGTTCGCCAGGCGCAGCTCGCGCAGGTCGACGCCGTCGAGCGTCACGCGCCCGGCGGCGGGATCGATGAAACGCAGCAGCAGGTGCGCCAGCGTGCTCTTGCCGGCGCCGTTGGCGCCGGTCAGCGCGATGGTCTCGCCGGCGCGCACGTGCAGGTTCAGGTCGGCATACAGCGGCGGCCGCCCGGGATAGGCATAGGCCACCGACTCGAACGCGATCTCGCCGCGCACCGCGGCCAGTTCGCGCCGACCTTCGTCCGGCTCGGGCGCGGTCGCCAGCACCTCGCCGACGCGCTGCAGCGAGG
>CALMWD010000279.1 GCA_937873105.1 uncultured Rhodanobacteraceae bacterium | reverse complement strand
TGCGCGATGACGGAATCGATGACCTGCATGACGAACTGCTGGCGAGCGCGCGGGAGTTGGGCGATGCGGTCCATCTGCTGTTGCAGCTTGGGCACCGGGCCGCGTTTGGCGGCGGCTTTGGTGTCGTCTTCGAGCAGCGCTTCGACGGCGACGCCGAGGCGCGTTCGGGTCGAGAGCGTCCGCAAGCGCGTTGCTGATCTTGTCGGCCTGCCGTTCTTCCGAAGGCGGATCGCAGCTCAACCCGCTCGGTTCGCGGCATCCAGCAGGCGGCCGAACCAGCCGCGCTTGGTGCCGGTCAGGATCTTGAGCGATTCGCCGCGGGCGATCGGCATCCGGCTCATCGGCAGGAACAGCAGATCGCGCCACCAGGCCAGGGCGTCGTGGTCGGACTGGAACAGCGGCGTCAGCCAGCGGCTCAGCAGCTGGTAGATCTCGAGGTGGGCGGCGCGCACGCGGGCGTAGTCGGCGAGTGCGTCGGCCAGGCGGTCGTGGCGATCGAGGGCCCGGGCCAGGGCCTGGGCGTCGAGCAGGGCCATGTTCACGCCCTGGCCGAGTTGCGGGCTCATGCCGTGTGCGGCATCGCCGATGCAGAGCACGCGGTCGCGGAACGGGCGCGACAGGACCACGTCGCGATAACTCGCGCGCCGCCAGGCCGAGAGGTCGGCCATCGGTTCGAGCAGGGCGGCCGCGTCCGGCCACAGGCGCGCGATGGCCGCGCGCACCGGGCCGATGCCGCCGGCCAGCACCGCATCGAGTTCGGCGGTGCGCACGCTCCAGTAGATGCTGAGCTTGCGCGCGGAATCGTCTTCATCGGGCAAGGTGCCGACCGGCAACACGCCGCACATCTCGCGCGCGCGCCGGTAGCGCTGTTCGAGGTCGTGGCGGAAACGGCCGCGCGCGTCGGCGGCCAGGCACCAGATCGCGCCCCAGGGATACAGCACGTCGCGGCGCACCTGTTCGCGAAGGACCGCGCGCAGGCTCGAATGCGCGCCGTTGGCGACGAGGATCAGGTCGAAGGGCCCGTGCTCGCGGCCATCGTTCGTCGTGTAGGTGCCGCGCCCGGCATCGACGTGTTCGACCTGGACGCCGACCTGCACCGAGGCCGCCCGCCCGTCGGCCCGGCGCAGCACCTCGAACAGCGCGCCGCGTTGCATGCCGAGGCCATGCCAGCGCGGGTCGAGGTCGGCGTAACGCATGTCCATGATGGTGCGGCCGCGTTCGTTCTCGCCGTACAGCCGCGCGATGCGCGCACCGCAGCGGCGGACCGCGTCGCCGAGCCCGAGCTCGTCGAGCACCGACAGGCCGGTCGGCTGCAGCAGGAAGCCGGCGCCGACCGGGCGCAGTTCCGGCGCCTGTTCGACGTGATGGATGCGATGCCCGGCCCGCTGCAGGTAGAGGCTGGCGGCCTGGCCGGCGGTGCCGTAACCGATGATGGCGATGTCGAGGGGCTTCATGTCGCGAGCTTAACCTCGGGTCCACGCCATCGGGACCGGGGGCGACTATGCTCGGCGCTCCTCCACCGGCCAGGGAAACGAATGTCATGAAGCGCGCCCAATACAGCCAACGCGGCCCGGTGCCGCAGGACGTGATCGACGCGGTCGAATTCGCGCCGCCGGCGCTGGCCGCGGGCCAGGTCCTGATCAAGGTGCTGGCCGCGCCGATCAATCCCTCCGACGTGCTGACCCTGACCGGCCAGTACGGCATGTTGCCGCCGCTGCCGGCGATCGGCGGCAACGAAGGCGTCGGCGATGTCGAGGCGCTGGGACCGGAGGTGTCGGGCCTGGCCGTCGGGCAACGCGTGCTGCTGCCGGTCGGTTGCGGCACCTGGAGCACGCACGTGGTCGCCGACGCCAGGAAGCTGATGCCGCTGCCAAATGCGGCCGACCCGGTGCAGCTGTCGATGATGACCGTGAACCCGCCGACCGCGGCCCTGATGCTGAGCGAGTTCGTCGACCTGCAGCCGGGCGAGTGGGTGATCCAGAACGCCGCGAACTCGGCGGTCGGCGGCTACCTGATCCAGATCGCGCGCAGCCGCGGCCTGCGCACGGTGAACGTGGTGCGGCGCGAATCGGCGATCGCCGACGTGCGCCGGCACGGCGACGAGATCGTGCTGGTCGACGGCCCCGACCTGGCCAAGCGCGTCGCCGAAGCCACCGGCGGCGCGACGATCCGCCTCGGCATCGACGCCGTCGGCGGCCTGGCCACCGAACATCTGGCGCGCTGCCTCGCGGAAGGCGGCACCCTGGTGAACTACGGCGCGATGAGC
>CALMWD010000278.1 GCA_937873105.1 uncultured Rhodanobacteraceae bacterium | reverse complement strand
GCCCTGCAGTTCGGCGACACGCACGCTGCCGTCCGCCGGCAGGACGCGCGCGGCGATGAAGCGCAGGCCGCTGTTGCTCGCGACCAGCCAGCCCAGCAGGATCGCGAAAAACGCGATCAGCAGCAGCACCAGGCGGCGGGTCCGGCTCACAGGTCCGGCCCCGCGGACAGATGCAGCTGCCAGCCGCCGGCGATCTCGTCGAAGCCATGCGCGACGTCGATGCGGATCGGCCCGACCGGCGATTGCCAGCGCAGGCCGGCGCCGACGCCGAAGTCGAGGTGCGGCCGTCCGCGCGACCAGACGTCACCGGCATCGACGAAGGCGGCGGCGCTCCATCCGGGACGGAATTCGCGCTCGTATTCGATCGAGGTGGTGGCGAGGTAGCGCCCGCCGATGGCCAGGCCTTCCTCGTCGCGATCGCCGAGGTCCTGGTAGCCGTAGCCGCGCACGCTGCGGTCGCCGCCGGCGAAGAAGCGCAGCTCCGGCGGCAGGCGCGCGAAATCCCGGGTGGCGGTGGCGCCGAGCGTGAGTTGCGCGATCAGGCGGGCGCCGAGCCCGGCCGGCACGATGCCCTTCACGCCCGCCCGCCCTTGCACCAGCGACACGTCGCTCATCAGCGCGTCGCTGGCCCCGAGCACGCGCAGGTCGAGCCCGACGCCGCGCTCGGGACGCACGCGATCGACGGCCAGCACGCGCTCGTAGCGCAGCTCCGGGTAGACCACGCGCGTGCTCTGGCGCGTCTGCCCGGCGCGGCGGGCACCGACCAGGAAGCTGCCGTCGAGCAGGTTCAGCGTCGCCTGCGCATACCAGTGATGGCCGCGCGCGACGGCGCTGCCGCTGAGCAGGAAGGAACGCGCGTCGATGTTGTCGGTCTGCTCGTCCTGCCAGCGCGTCGCGACGGCATACCGCGAGATCTTCTCGGCGAACTGCGGCAACGCGTACTCCGCGTACAGGGCCGAGCGCCGCTGCGCCAGTTCGGCCTCGCCGAAGAACTGGTGGCCAAGACCGTTGACCCAGCGCCGCTCGACGCCGCCGCGCACGCCCGCGCCCTCGTCGGTGCCGTAGGACACGCCGGCGACGTAGCGCGTGCGCAGGTTCGGACTGAGCCGCACGGTCAGCGGCACCCGCAAGGTGGCCGGATCGACCTCGCCGCGGCTGATCTCGATCTGGTCGAAATAGTTGCTCGCCGCCAGCGCCTGCTGCAGCGCCTCGACGCGCGCCTGGTCGAAACGGTAGCCGTCCGGCCAGGGCACGAAGCGCTGCATCAGCGCATCGTCGAACTGCGCGCCTTCGAAGGTCACCGCGCCGAGGAAGTGGCGGGTGCCGGATTCGTAACGCAGGTGGATGTCGGCGCTGCCGGCGCCGCGGTCGATCTCGACGCGGCGCTCGACCAGTCGCTGCGCCAGGTAGCCGCGGCGCAGCAGGGCGCGCTCGATGGCCGCCTTGCTGGCCTCGTAGACGCGGTGGTCGAAGGCCTCGCCCACGGCCGGCTGGAAGCCGGCGATGACGCCGCCGATGCGCTCGTTGCGCATGGCCGCGCCCTCGATGTGCACGTCGATGCTGCGCACCCGCACCGGTTCGCCGAGATCGACGTCGAGCACGACCCGGTAGCGGCCGCCGGGCAGCGCCTCGAGCGTGGTGCGCGTGCTCGCGGCGTAATGGCCGAACACTTCGAGCGCGCCGTCCACTTCCGCTTCGACCTGGCCGAGCAGGCGCTGCAGGCGGCGCTCGCCGATGCTGTCGCGCTGCCGGTAGGTGGCGATCTCGAGCGCCGGCAGCACCATCGCCGCCTGTTCCTCGTCGAGGCCGCGCAGGACCAGCTCGACCACGCCCGCGGGCGCAGCCGCGTCCTCGCGCGCCTGCGCGGCCGCGATTGACAGCAGCAGGGCCATCGCGGCCAACACGCGCGGGGAACGACGCCGGAACATGCGCCGAGTGTCGACGATCGGCGCGGATTTCCCAAGCCTCGGCGGTCACGCCGCGCGATGTTCGGTCCGCGGCAGGACGCAGTCGTCGGGCAGATGCACGTCGACCGCGATCGGCAGGTGGTCGGAGACGCGCAGCGGCAGCACCTCGTAGCGGCGGACGTCGAGCGCCGCCGTGGTCAGCACCTGGTCGATGCAACGCTTCGGCTGCCAGCTCGGGAAACTCGGCACGTTGGCCGCGGGCTGCAGGCGCGTGCCGGCGAACAGGGGCGCGATGGTGTGGCTGTCCGGTTCGCAGTTGAAGTCGCCGAGCACGATCGCGTGCGCGGCATCGCCGACCAGGCCGGCGATGAATTCCGACTGCTGCAGGCGCGCCCCCGGGGTCAGCGCGAGGTGCACGATGAACACGCGCAGGGCCATGTCCTCCTCGCCGAACCGCACTTCCAGGGTGCCGCGGCCGGGGATGCGCCCGGGCAGGCGGTGGTCGATGATGCTGGTCGGCGCGAAACGCGTGAGCAGGCCGTTGCCGGGTTCGGCCAAGGCCAGGGCGCGATTGCGCTGGTGGCTCCAGTACGGGAAATCGGCGCTCTCCGCGAGCACTTCGACCTGGTGCCGGAAGCCGCTGCGCAGACTGTGGCTGTCGGCTTCCTGGAGGGCGACCACGTCGAACTCGCGCGCCAGCGCCGCCACCTGGGCCAGGTTGGCGGTCTTGCC
>CALMWD010000277.1 GCA_937873105.1 uncultured Rhodanobacteraceae bacterium | reverse complement strand
CGGCGCCCTCGCCGGCCACGGTGAAGAAATGCGTGACCTTGTCGGCGCCGTACTTGCGGCTGACGTAGTCGATGACGCGGTCGCGGCCTTCCATGCAGAAGTCGACGTCGAAGTCGGGCATCGACACGCGTTCCGGATTCAGGAAGCGCTCGAACAGCAGGTCCTGTGGCAGCGGATCGAGGTCGGTGATCTTGAGCGCATAGGCGACCAGCGAGCCGGCACCGGAGCCGCGCCCCGGCCCGACCGGGATACCGTTCTGTTTCGACCAGTTGATGAAGTCGGCGACGATCAGGAAGTAGCCCGGGAAGCCCATCTTCACGATGACGTCGAGCTCGATGTCGAGGCGTTCGACATAGGTTTCGCGCGGATAGGGCAGTTCGCCGCGGTAGCTCGCGAATCGTTCTTCCAGGCCGGCATGCGCCTGGGCACGGATGTAGCTGTCGAGCGTGTGCTCCGCGGGCACCGGGAAGGCCGGCAGGTAGTACTTGCCGAAGCTCATCTCGATGTTGAGGCGCCTGGCCAGTTCGACCGCATTCTCGATCGCCTCCGGGCAGTCGGCGAAGGCCTCGCGCATCTCCGCCGGCGTCTTCAGGTACTGCTGGTCGGTGTAGTCGCGCGGCCGCTTCGGGTCGTTCAGCACGCGGCCGGTGGCGATGCAGACACGCGCCTCGTGCGCCTCGAAATCCTCGCGGGCGAGGAAGCGGGTGTCGTTGGTCGCGACGACGGGCACGTCCCGCAGGCTGGCCAGGTGCAGCAGCCGCGCCTGTTGCGGCGCCTCGTCATGGCGCCCGCAGCGTGTGAGTTCGAGATACAGGCGATCGCCGAAGGCTCGGCGCCAGTCCTCGAGCGCGCGATCGGCGGCCTCGACGTCGGGGGCGGCGATCAGTTCGGAGGGCCGACCGAGCAGCGCGACCAGGCCCGCGTTGTCGGACAGGAGCCGCTGCCGCGGCACGAAGACGCGCTCGGACTTGCCGCGCTCGCGGTACGCCGCCGACAGCAGGCGCGACAGGCGCAGGTAGCCGTCGCGGTCCTGGCACAGCACGGTGGTGCGGGTGAGGTCGTCGCCGCGTTCGCCGACCCAGAGGTCGCAGCCGATGATCGGCTTCAGCCCGGCCTTTTCGGCGGCGCCGTAGAACTTGACCAGGGCGAACAGGTTGGAGTCGTCGGTCATCGCCACGGCCGGCATGCCCGCGGCCGCGCAGGCCTTCACCAGCTGGTCGATGCGGATCGTCGAATCGACCAGCGAGTACTCGGTGTGCAGGTGCAGATGGACGAACGTGGACGTCATCGCGGCACCTTAGCCGTGGCCCGGAGGCGGCTCAAGGCTTGACAGGGCGACATGCTCAGCCGAACAGGTCGGCGGCGAAGAAACGCTTCACCGGTGCGAAGCTGCGGCGGTGCGCGGCGCAGGGACCGAGGCGTTCGAGCGCGGCCAGGTGTTCCGGGGTCGGGTAACCCTTGTGCGTCGCGAAACCGTAGCCGGGATGCCGGGCATCGAGCGCGACCAGCAGGCGGTCGCGATGCACCTTGGCGAGGATCGAGGCGGCGCTGATCTCGGCGACGAGCGCGTCGCCGTCGACGATGGCGCGCGCCGGACAGGGCAGGTCCTTGGGCAGCTTGTTGCCGTCGACCAGGGCCTCGTCGGGCGCGATCGCGAGGCCGCACAAGGCCTCGCGCATGCCGATCAGCGTGGCCTGAAGGATGTTGTGGCGGTCGATCGCCTCGATGCCGACCTCGACGACGTGGAAGGCGAGGGCGCGGGTGCGGATCTCGACATCGAGCGCCGCGCGCCGCGCTTCGCTCAACTGCTTGGAATCGTTCAATCCGGCGATGGGCCGCAAGGGATCGAGGATGACCGCGGCGACGACGACCGGTCCGGCCAGCGGACCGCGTCCGGCCTCGTCGACGCCGGCGATTCGCCTCATCGCGCCGGCAGCAGGTCGGCGACGGCCTCGGCGGCGGCGGCGGCGCCGCCGCCGGCGAGCAAGGGCAGCAGGGTCGACAGTTGCGTCTGCATCGCCTCCATGCGTGCCTCGTCGCGGAACAGGGCGAGCAGGGCGTCGGTGATCTTCTCGGGCGTGCAGTCGTCCTGCAGCAGCTCCGGCACCACGGCCTGGTTCAGCAGGATGTTCGGCAGCGACACGTGTTTCGACTTCAGCAGCCCGAACAGACGCACGATGCGGTAGCTCAGCGGATGGATGCGGTGCGCGACGACCATCGGCGTTTCCGCGAGCCCGGCTTCGAGCGCCGCCGTGCCCGAGGCGGTGAGGACCGCATCGGCGGCCCACAGGGCCTCGTGGGCGCGACCTTCGACGGTGAGGATCTGGCCGCGCACGCGGTGCTTCGCCAGGATGGCATCGAAGGCTTTGGCGCAATCGCTGTCCGCCATCGGCGCCACGAGCTTCAGCCCCGAGATCGCGTTTGCGCATTGCAGCGCGGCGAGCACGAAGGTTTCGCCCAGGCGCTCGATTTCGCCGATGCGGCTGCCGGGCAGGAGCGCGAGCACGCGCCCCTTCTCCGGCAGGTCGAGCGCGGCGCGCGCCTCGGCCTGGGTCGGGCGGTTCTCGAAGCGTTCGGCGAGCGGGTGCCCGACGAAGCGGGCGTCGACGCCGTAACGGGCGTAGATCGGCGGCTCCATCGGGAACAGGCAGAGCACGCGGTCGGCCGAGGCGCCGATCTTCTTCGCGCGACCGGGGCGCCAGGCCCAGACCGACGGGCTGACGTAATGCACGGTGCGGATGCCCCCGCCCTTGAGCTTTCGCTCGACGCCGAGATTGAAGTCCGGCGCGTCGATGCCGATGAAGACGTCGGGCCGCCAGTCGCGCAGGCGCCTGACCACCGCGCGGCGCAGCTTCAGCAGGCGCGGCAGATGGCGCAGCACCTCGACGAGGCCCATGACCGCGAGTTCGGAGGCGTCGTGCCAGGTGTCGCAGCCGGCCCGGCGCATGCGGTGGCCGCCGATGCCGGCGAACTGCGCGCGCGGATAAAGCCGTTTCAGCGCGGCGATCAGGTCGGCGCCGATCTGGTCGCCCGACGTTTCCCCGGCGATCAGCGCGATGCGGAGCGGGCGCGTGTCCATGGCCTCAGCGGATCAGGGACCGCTCGGAGCGGTCGATGAACTGGGACAGGATGCGCAGTTCGTCGGTCGCTGCGGCGGCCTTCGCGATTTCCGCGCGCGCCTCGGCCAGCGGCATGCCCGACAGGTACAGGGTGCGGTAGGCGCGCTTGATCGACATGATCGACTCCGACGAGAAGCCGCGGCGCTTCAGGCCTTCCGAGTTGATGCCCTTGGGCTCGGCATAACTGCCCGCGACCACCGTGTACGGCGGCACGTCGCGGTTGATGACCGAGCCCATCGCGGTGAATGCGTGCGCGCCGATCTGGCAGAACTGGTGCACCAGCGAGAAGCCGCCGAGAATGACGAAGTCGTCGACGCGCACGTGCCCGGCCAGCGACGAGGCGTTCGCGAAGATGCAGTCGTTGCCGACGATGCAGTCGTGGGCCATGTGCACGTAGGCCATGATCCAGTTGCGGTCGCCGATGCGGGTGACGCCGCCGCCGTCGCCGGTGCCGCGGTTCAGCGTGACGAATTCGCGGATGGTGTTGTCGGCGCCGATCTCGAGCCGGGCTTCCTCGCCCTTGAACTTCTTGTCCTGCGGATCGGCGCCGATCGAGCAGAACTGGAAGATGCGGTTGCGCGGACCGATGCGGGTCGGGCCTTCGATCACGACGTGCGGGCCGATCTCGCAGTCGTCGCCGATCTCGACGCCGGCGCCGACGATCGAGAACGCGCCGATCGACACGTTCGCGCCGATCTTCGCCTGGGGGTCGATCAGGGCGCTGGGGTGGATCATGCGTTCGATTCCGGTGCGGCGCAGAGGATCTCGGCGCTGGCGACTTCCTGGTCGCCGACCAGGGCGCGGCAGTCGTACAGGCCCATGCGCCGGATCAGACGCTTCTGCATCACCTCGAGCTTGAGCTGGTCGCCGGGCACGACGGTGCGCGCAAAACGGGCCTTGTCGACGCGGACGAGGTAGTAGAGCTGGTTGTCGCTGCGCTCGATGCCGTTCGACAACTGGGTCAGGATGCCCGAGGCCTGGGCCATGGCTTCGATGACGAGCACGCCCGGCATCACCGGATGGCCCGGGAAGTGGCCGGTGAAGAAGGGTTCGTTGACGGTCACGTTCTTGATCGCGAGCACGCGCTTGTTCGGCTCGAACTCGACCACGCGGTCGACCAGCAGGAACGGGTAGCGATGCGGCAGCATCGCCATGATCTGGGTGATTTCGATCGGCAGCTTCACGCCGCCGGAGTGCTCAGTCATCTTTCCCTTCCCCAAGGAGTTTGCGCACGCGTCGTGCGAGTTGGTCGAGTTGGCCGAAGCGCGCCGCATTCCTGCGCCATTCGCGTTTCGGCTGGATCGGTGTGCCGGAAACGTATTCGCCGGGCTCACGCAAGTCGTGCGTCACCAGGCTCATCGCGCCGACCGTCACGCGGTCGGCGATCTCCAGATGGCCGATGATACCGGCACCGCCGGCGATCAGGCAGTAACGGCCGATCCGCGTGCTGCCGGCGATGGCGGCGCAGCCGGCGATGGCGGTGTGGGCGCCGATGCGCACGTTGTGGCCGACCTGGATCTGGTTGTCGAGGCGCACGTCCTGCTCGAGCACGGTGTCGTCGAGTGCGCCGCGGTCGATCGTGGTGTTCGCGCCGATCTCGCAGTCGTCGCCGACGACGACGCCGCCGAGTTGCGGCACCTTGAGCCAGGCGCCCTGGTCGAAGGCCAGGCCGAAGCCGTCGGCGCCGAGCACGGCGCCGGGATGGACCAGGACGCGTGCGCCGAGCCGGACCCGCAGCACCAGGGTCACGCGCGCGACCAGGCGGCAATCCTGACCGACCACGCAGTCCTCGCCGACGATGCAGCCGGGTCCGATCACGGCGCCCGCGGCGATGCGGCTGCGCGCGCCGACGACGCAGTGCGGCCCGATCGATGCGCCCGGCTCGACCACGGCGTCGTCGGCGACGACGGCGCTCGGGTGGATGCCGGCATTCGCCGGCGCGCGCCGCTCGAACAGCGCCGCGATGCGCGCGAAATCGGCGTAGGGGTTGCGGCTGACCAGGACATCGCCGCGGGCGTGCGCGGCATCCTTCTCGGAGACCACGACGGCCGCCGCGCGTGTCGTCGCGAGTTGCGCGCGGTATGCGGGATTGGCGAGGAAGCCGATCTGCCCGGGGCCGGCCTCGGCCAGCGTACCGACGCCGGTCACGACGCGCGCGCCGTCGCCGCGAAGTTCGAGCGCGAAGCGCAGCGCGATCTCGGCCAGCGTGTGCATCATCGCGCCGGCGCGGTCGCGGCCTCGCGCTTCAGGCGCGCGAGCACGGCGTCGGTGATGTCGATCTGCGCGCTGGCGTACATCACCGGCGCCTGGATGACGAGGTCGAGCTGGTTTTCGCGGGCATGGGCGATGACCGCGGCCTCGATGCGCGGCCACTGCCGATTGAACTCTTCGTCGCCGCGCGCCTTGAACTCTTCGGCGAGCCGCTTGCGCGTGCGTTCGATCGACTTGCGCAGCGCCTCGGTCTCGCGCTTCAGCGAATCGGCGGCGGCCTTGGGCAGGATGGCCGAGTCGCGGCGCTCGCGCGCCTCCAGTTCGGCGAGCCGCGCCTGCTCCGACTCCAGCGCCTTGTTGCGCGGCGCGAATTCGGCTTCGAGCCGGCGGCGCGTATCCAGGACCTGGGGCGCGTTGTCGATCAGGCGCTTCATGTCGACATAACCGATGCGCGCCGACTGCTGCGCGATCGCGGCCGTCGTGCACAAGAGCAGCAACGCGCCGGCGAGGACCAGGCCGGCGCGTCTGCGGAACTTTGGCGCGAAGCGGGCGGCCATCGTTCCGGTTCCTTGCTCAGAACTGCTGCCCGAACGAGAACTGGATGCCCTCGGTGCGGTCGCCGTCTTCCTTCCGGATCGGTCGGACCACGTTGATGATGATCGGTCCGACCGGCGCCTGCCACTTCAGCGAGAGGCCGGCGGAAGCACGCAATTCGCCCGAGTCGAAGGCATCGAAGTTCTCGAAGACGTTGCCGACGTCGACGAAGGCCGACAACTGCGCCGTGTCCGAATCGCCCTTGGTCATCGGCGTCGGGATGATCAGCTCCAGGCCGCCCACGGTCTTGAACGCGCCGCCGAGCGGCTGGCGATAGCTGCTCAGCGCCGAAGCGGTCTCGGTCGGGCCGAGGGTGTTGTCCTCGAAGCCGCGCACCGAACGCACGCCGCCGGCGTAGAAGTGCTCGTAGAAGGGAAGGCGGTCGG
>CALMWD010000276.1 GCA_937873105.1 uncultured Rhodanobacteraceae bacterium | reverse complement strand
GTTGCCGGTGGCGGTCGACGCGTTGCCGGTCATGTCAGGCGGCCTGCTCCGTCGCGGTGCGGTCGAGGAAGGCGCGCACGCTCGGCACGATGCGCTCGTGCGCGTCCTCCAGCACGTAGTGGCCGGCGTCTTCGTAGACGTGCGTGTCCGCCTTCGGGAACCGCCGTTGCCATTCGGCGAGGAAGGCGTCGTCGAACACGAAGTCGTGGCGACCCCAGTGGATCTGCATCGGCCGGTCGGCGAACTGGGCCAGTTGCCGGCCGGTCGATTCGACCAGCGCATACCCCGGATCGTTCGGGGTCAGAGGGATGTCCTGCACGAACCGCAGGGTGCTGATGCGATGCGCGGGCGTGTCGTAGGGCGAGAGCAGGGCGGCGCGCGTGGCCGGGTCGAGCTTGCGCTTCACGCCGAAGGTCGCGGCGCCGGCGGCGAAGGCGTTGAAGCGCGTGACCAGCCAGGCGCCGAGCGCGGAATCGCGGCACAGGCGCAGCGTCCAGGGCAGCGACAGCTGCTTCGGATTCGGGAACGCGGCGGTGTTGAGCACGACCAGACGGGCGATGCGTTCCGGATGCCGGCACGCATAGGCCAGGCCGATCATGCCGCCCCAGTCGTGCACGATCAGGGTGTGGCCGGTGGCGGGCAGGCCGCGCTCGTCGATCAGGAACTGCATCAGCCGTTCCAGGTCCTCGACCCGGCGCTCCAGGCGGTACGGGTAACGATCGTCACCGGGCTTGTCGGAAAAACCCATGCCGATGTGGTCGGGCACGATGCAGCGGTAGCCGTCGCACAGTCCGGCGACGACGCGGCGGTAGTAGTAGCTCCACGAGGGATTGCCGTGCAGCATCAACACCGGTGCGCCACGGCCCTCGTCGAGGTAGTGCTGGCGCAACTGGTCCGGATGCGTGAAGAACTGCGAGGCGTACGGGTATTCGGGCAGGGCCAAGGGCAGGCATCCGTCGAAGCGGAAGCCGATTCTACGCAAACCGGCGCGACACCGAAGCCTTGACGACTCGACGAATCTCGTATTCCGCGCGCGCCATCAGGGACTTGCCATGGCGAGGGGCGCCGATTCCCGCTATGTTGCGCGCTGTTTCGAGACCCGCCCCCGACGTGCGCGCCCGCAAATCCCCGCCGCCAGCAGCGACCGCCGAAGCCTCGGCTGCATCCATCGACCTGTTCGAGTCCAAGCCGTCCGCCGCGAATGCCGCTTCGGCGCGCGTGGCCGAGCTGCGTTTCGGCCAGGTCGGCATCGCCCAGCTCAAGCTGCATTCGCTCGATCCGGCCCTGGTCTATGCCGATGTCGAGGCGCGGGTGCGCGCCGCGCCGCAGCTGTTCGAGGGTGCGCCGCTGGTGCTCGACCTGTCGGCGCTCGATGCGGTGCCTGCGGCCGCCGCCGTGCGCGCCCTGATCGACGCCGTGCACGGTGCCGGCCTGCATCCGGTCGGGCTCGCGGCCGGCGAGGAAGGCGTCGTGGCCCTGGCGCGCGCGCTCGATCTGCCGCTGTTCGCGAAACTCCGGGCGGAGCGCGAGCCCGCGCCGGTGCCGGAAGCGGCCGCGGTTCCCGTGACTGTGGCTGCAGACGCCGACCCCGCGCCGGAGCCGGTGGTGGTCGAGGTGCCGGTTCCCGCGGAAGCGCGACCCGTAGGCCAGCATCACGCCGATCCAGTGCGTTCGGGCCAGCGCCTCTACGCGCGCGGCACCGACCTCACCGTTGCGGCCGTGGTCGGCCATGGCGCCGAGGTCATCGCCGACGGCTCGATCCACATCTATGGCGTGCTGCGCGGACGCGCGCTCGCCGGCGCCCGCGGCGACGCCTCGGCGCGCATCTATTGCCAGAATTTCCAAGCGGAACTGGTGGCCATCGCCGGCCAGTACCGCGTCTTCGAGGAACCGGTCGCGGACCTGCACGGCAAACCCGTGCAAGCCTGGCTGGAGGGCGACAAGCTCCGGCTTGCGCCGTTGTCGTGACGATCACCGTGTTTGGATGGAGCAGCAGCCTTGACTGAAATCATCGTAGTGACCTCGGGCAAGGGCGGCGTGGGCAAGACCACGAGCAGCGCCAGCATCGCCATGGGCCTGGCTCGCCGCGGCAAGCGCGTCGCCGTGATCGACTTCGACGTCGGTTTGCGCAACCTCGACCTGATCATGGGCTGCGAGCGCCGCGTGGTGTACGACTTCGTCAACGTCATCCAGGGCGAGGCGACGCTGAAGCAGGCGCTGATCAAGGACAAGCGCTTCGACAACCTGCACGTGCTCGCGGCCTCGCAGACGCGCGACAAGGACGCGCTGACCAAGGAAGGCGTCGAGCGCGTGCTGAACGAACTCAAGGAGATGGCGTTCGACATCATCCTCTGCGATTCGCCCGCCGGCATCGAAAAGGGGGCCTTCCTGGCGATGTACTTCGCCGACCGCGCCATCGTCGTGGTCAATCCGGAGGTCAGTTCGGTGCGCGACTCAGACCGCATCCTCGGCCTGCTCGCGAGCAAGACGCGCCACGCCGAATCGGGCGAGAAGCGCGTCGCGCAGCATCTGCTGCTGACCCGCTACAACCCGGAGCGCGTCGAGCGCGGCGACATGATGAGCATCGCCGACGTCCAGGAAATCCTCGGCCTCGAAGTGCTCGGCGTGATCCCGGAATCGGAGAGCGTGCTGGCCGGGTCGAACGCCGGCAACCCGGTCATCCTCGATACCGCCTCGAACGCCGGCCAGGCCTACGACGACGCCGTCGCCCGACTGCTCGGCGAGTCGGTGCCGATGCGTTTCACCGAAGCACAGAAGAAGGGCTTCCTCACGCGCCTGTTCGGAGGCTGACATGGGCATCTTCGATTTCCTGAAACCGCGTGCGCCGAATTCGGCCTCGGTCGCCAAGGAACGCCTGCGCATCATCGTCGCGCAGGAACGCGCCCAGCGCGACGCGCCGGACTACCTGCCGATGCTGCGCCGCGAACTGCTGGAAGTGCTGAAGAAATACGTCAACGTCGATCCCGACGCGATCCAGGTCAAGGTCAGCCAGGAAGGCGGCCACGAACTGCTGGAGCTCTCGGTCGCGCTGCCGGACAAGCCGGGCGCCTGATCCTCACGGCGGCGGCCGCGGTTGCAGCGCGCCCGCGAGCAACACCCGCAGCAGCTGCGTGCCGAGCGCCAGGAAGGCCAGCGGCAGCACGATCGCCTGCAGCAGGAACACCACGGCCAGCGTGACCAGCGGTTCCGCCGCGTTCTCGACGATGTCGCGGATGCGCTCGACGCGCTCGCGCACGTCCATCTCCGCCTTCGCGGATGCCCACCAGCGCGCGAGCTGTTCGCCGATGCCATCGGGTTCCGTCTGCGGCGCGGGTTCGGCGACCTGCTTCGCGGCCTCGGTGGTCAGTTGCAGCTGCGCCTTCGCGGCCTCGAATTCCGGCGTCAGCAGCGTGCGGTCGACGAAGGCGGTGGCGAG
>CALMWD010000275.1 GCA_937873105.1 uncultured Rhodanobacteraceae bacterium | reverse complement strand
CGTTGGCGCCGGTCATGCGCAACGACTGCGACAGGCGCTGCGCGACCGCGAGGTCTGGCGCCCCCGCATCGGTACCGGTCGCGACATGGGGCTGCAACACCGCCACCGCCTCGGCGTAATCGCCGCGCTGGTAGGCGAGGCGCGAGCGCAGCAGGTCGCGCGCCTGCGACGGCGGCAGCGCGCCGGCCAGCGTCGCCGCCTCGTCGAGCCGATCCAGGTCGATCAGCACGTCGGCCAGCGCCTGCCGGGCGGCATCGCGCTGGGCCGGCAGGGCCGATTCGGCCAGGACCAGCGCCGCGCGCGCCTGCGGTTCGGCCTGGTCGGCGGCGCCCAGGGCCGCATACAGCCGGCCCAGGGTCAGGCGCAACGCGAACTGTTCGGCGGGCGCGTCGCGGAAGCGTTCGCCGACCTGCTGCGCGGCCCGGTCCAAGGCCTGGCGCACCGTCATCTCGCGACCTGGCAAGGCATACGGATCGGCGGCGGCGAGCAGGTCGTCCTCGAGGAAGGACAACACCGCCTGGGCGACGCGGGCGCGCTCGTCGGCGCGATCGCGCTCGGCGGCGATGCGCTGGATCGAGAACCCGATGCCGGCCAGGACCAGGGCGAACACCGCGACGCCGATCGCGCTGGCGACGCGATGGCGGGCGATCCAGCGCCCGAGCACGTACAGCGGTTCGCGCCGGCGCGCAGCGATCGGGCGATGGTCGAGGAAGGCCTGCAGATCGGACTGCAGCGCCGCCACCGTCGGATAACGCGCTTCGGGCGCATCGGCGCTGGCGCGGCGCACGATGTCGCGCAGGTCGCGCGGCAGGTTCGCGGGCAGGACCGGCGCGGTCTCCGCCTCGCCGGACTGGCCGAGCACGGTGCGACGCTCGTCGACGTCGCGCGCCAGCAGCACCGCGAGCAGACGACCGAGCTGGTAGATGTCGCCGGCGACCGTCGCGGCCTCGCCGCGATGCTGTTCCGGACTGGCGAACCCGGGCGTGAAGGCGCGCGGCGCGGCGACCTCGTCCGTGCCCGCCAGGGCGGCGATGCCGAAATCGAGCAGCTTGGCGTGGCCGTCGGCATCGACCATCACGTTCGAGGGCTTGATGTCCCGGTGCAGCACGCCGCGTGCATGCGCGTGCGCGACCGCGGCGCAGACATCGAGGAACAGGCGGATGCGCGCCGGCGTCGGCAAGGCCCGGTCGATGCAGTGGCGGTCGAACGTCTCGCCCTCGATCAGCTCCATCGCCAGCCACGGCCGTCCGTCCTCGCGCTGGCCGCCGTCGACCAGGCGCGCGATGTTCGGATGGCGCAGCGCCGCCAGGGTCTGGCGCTCGCGCCGGAACAGGGCCTCGGCGTCCGGACCGACCCGCCCGGTCAGCCACTTCAGCGCGACCTGCTGGCGATACTGGCCGTCGTCGCGTTCGGCCAGCAACACCGCGCCCATGCCGCCGCGGGCGAGTTCGCGGACCACGCGGAACACGCCGACGCGGGTGCCGGGCGCGGGCACGTCGTCGACGGCCGCGACCAGATCGCGGAACAGGGCACCCGACAACAGCCGTCCGGGTTCGAGCAGGTCGAGGGCGTTCATGGGGCGGGCGTCGGTCCGGGCATCGCCGGTATTACCCGCATCGGTCGCGCCGACCGCCATCGCTCAGTCCGCCAGCAGCTGGGCCAGGCGCGCGCGCGCATCCGCCCACAGGCGCTGGGTGCTGCGCAGCGGCTCGCCGATCGCGTCGGCGGTTTCCTGCTCGGTCATGCCGGCGAACACGCGGCATTCGACGACCCGCACCCAGCTCGGGTTCTCGGCTTCGAGCCGGGTGAGCGCGCTGTCGATGTCGATCAGGTGCCGCGCCTCGGTGGCGACCGCGTCGCTGCGTTCGTCCAGGTCGGTATGCGCGGCGCCGCCGCCGCGCTTCTCGGCGAGACGGTCGCGGGCATGGTTCAGCATCAGCTGGCGCATCGCGCGTGCCGCCAGCGCGAGGAAGTGCGCCCGGTTCTGCACGCCCTCGGCGCCGGCGCGGTCGAGGCGCAGGTAACACTCGTGCACCAGCGCGGTCGGGTTCAGCGTGCCCTGCCCGCCGGCGAGCACGCCGCGGGCGATGCGCTTGAGATCGTCGTAGACCAGGGCGACGGCCTGTTCCCAGGCGGCATCGTCGCCCGCACGCGCCCTGTCCAGGAGTTCGGTGACCTGACTCATTCGCCGCCTTGCGTTTCCCCTGCCCGAGCATAGCCGGAGCGTGGCGGGAACGGCGTGCGCAGCGGGTATTGGAGGACAGTCGCGGAGCCCCGCCATGTCACGCCTGCTCGCCGCCCTGTTCGCCCTGTCCCTGCTCGCGCCGATCGCCCGCGCCGGCGACGATCCGCTGGCGCCGCTCGCCAGCAACATCAACAGCGTCACCGACTTCAGCGACGAGTTCCCGTTCGTCAACCTGATGAAATCCTCGCGCGACTGGATCCCGGGCCAAGCCGGCTGCTTCGACTGCCGCGACAACCCGAGTTGCGGCGGCACCTGCCCGGTGACGCTGGACCGCGATGCCGACGGCTACGTGCAAAGCCTGCTGCCGAACCAGGAAGCGCGCACGGTGATCTATGCAGGCGCGGGACTGGCGACCGGCCGCCTGCCCGCCGGCACCTACACGATGCTGTTCGACGGCAGCGGCAGCGTCAGCTTCTTCGGCG
>CALMWD010000274.1 GCA_937873105.1 uncultured Rhodanobacteraceae bacterium | reverse complement strand
CGCGTGCTGGATGCCGGCGCGCGCGGCGTGCTCGCCGGTTTCGGCGCTTCCGACGTCCTGGTGCGGCGTCGGCCGCGCATCGCCGTGATCGTCACCGGTTCCGAACTGCGCCCGGCCGGCACGGTGCTGGCGCGCGGGCAGATCCACGACAGCAATTCGACCAGTCTGCGCGCGCTGTTGTCGGCGCAGGCGGAGCGGCTGAGCATGATCGGCCCGGTGTACGACGAGCGCGACCGGCTCGCCGCCATCCTGCGCGACGCGGCCCGCGACCACGAGGTCGTGATCACCGCCGGAGGCGCTTCCGCCGGTCGTGCCGATTTCGTGCCCGGGCTCGTGCGCGAACTCGGCGAGATCCGCCTGTGGAAGGTCGCGACCCGGCCGGGCATGCCGTTCCTGTACGGCCGCATCGGCGAGGCGATGGTCTATGGCCTGCCCGGCAATCCGGTGTCGGTGTTCGCGAGCCTGTTGACCCTCGTGCTTCCGGCCTTGCGGACGCTGCAGGGATCGCCGCCGCCGCCGCGCGACTACGCCGTGCTGGCCGCGCCGTTGCGCAAGTCGCACGCGCGCCTGGAATGGCGGCGCGGCACGCTCGTCGGCGCGCCGGATGGCCGGCGCCGGATCCATCCGCACACCGCGACCGGCTCGGGCATGTTGCGCGGCGTGGCCGAATCCAACGCGCTGTTCCGCATCGAGGCCGAGACGCGCCTGCTCGGCGCCGGTGCGGTGGTCGAAGTGTTACCGTTTCCGGCATGACTGCCGCGTTCCCGCCGCTCGAAACCGAAACCGCCGATGCCCGGGCCGCGCATGCCCGCGGCGCCGTGTTCCTGGACGTGCGCGAAGCGCCGGAATGGGCCGAAGGCGTGTGCCCCGGCGCACATTGCCTGGCCCTGGCCGCCGGCTTCGCGCCGATGCTGGACTGGGCGCGCACGCAGGCGGGCCCGGTGCACGTGGTCTGCGCCGGCGGTGCGCGGTCCCTGCGCGCGGCGCAGGCGTTGCGCGAGGCCGGCATCGCCGCGACCTCGGTGCGTGGCGGCATGCAGCACTGGCGGACGCTGGGCGGTCCGATCGAGACGCGGGCGACGGCCAGCAGCACGGACGATCGTTATCTCCGCCACCTGCTGTTGCCGGAGGTGGGCGAGGCGGGGCAATGGCGCTTGCGGCAATCGCGGGTCGCCCTGGTCGGCGCCGGCGGGCTCGGTTCGCCGGCCGCGTTCTATCTGGCCGCGGCCGGTGTCGGCAGTCTGCGCCTGATCGACGACGACGTGGTCGAGCGCAGCAACCTGCAGAGACAGATCCTGCACCGCGACGACCGCATCGGCGCGCGCAAGGTCGATTCCGCGGCGGCGACGCTGTCGGCGCTGAACCCGACCGTGCGCATCGAGCCGGTGGCCGAGCGACTGTCCGCGGACAACGCCGCCGGCCTGTTCGCCGACTGCGATGTCGTGATCGACGGCGCCGACAATTTCCCGACCCGGCATCTGGTCAATGCCGTGTGCATACAGCTCGGCAAGCCCTGGGTCTATGGCGCCGTGCATCGCTTCGAGGGCCAGGTCAGCGTGTTCGATCCGCGCGCCGGTCGCGGCGCCGCACCGTGTTACCGCTGCCTGTTTCCGGAAGCGCCCAGTGCCGCCGATGCCCCGAATTGCGCCGAGGCCGGCGTGCTCGGCGTATTGCCGGGCATCGTCGGCACCTCGCAGGCGAACGAGGCGATCAAGCTGCTGCTGGGCCTCGGCGAGCCGCTGGTCGGCCGCCTGTTGTTGTTCGACGCGTTGGCGATGCGTTTCCGCGAACTGCGCTACGGCACCGATCCCGATTGTCCGGGCTG